>CABUOH010000134.1 GCA_902493085.1 uncultured Sutterella sp.
CAACGCCGACGTCGCGATGGGCGACCTGCTCATCCACGAGGGCGTGCCCCGCGCCGCCCAGATGGCGGCCGCCAAGGTCTACAACGCCGACAAGACCTACTTCGTGCTCAACGGCACGTCCGCCTCGAACAAGGTCGTCCTGAACGCGCTCCTCACGCCGGGCGATCTGGTGCTCTTTGACCGCAACAACCACAAGTCGAACCATCACGGCGCGCTGATTCAGGCGGGGGCGACCCCGGTCTACCTCGAAACCGCACGCAACAGCTACGGCTTCATCGGCGGCATCGACGACCACTGCTTTGAGGAAAAGTATCTGCGCGACCTCATCCGCGAGGTCGCGCCCGAGCGCGCCGACGAGAAGCGCCCGTTCCGCCTCGCCGTCATTCAGCTCGGCACGTACGACGGCACGATCTACAACGCCCGCCAGGTGGTCGACCGCATCGGGCGCCTGTGCGACTACATCCTCTTTGACTCGGCCTGGGTCGGCTACGAGCAGTTCATCCCGATGATGAAGGACTGCTCGCCGCTTCTCCTTGACCTCGGTCCCGAGGATCCGGGCATCTTCGTGACGCAGTCCGTGCACAAGCAGCAGGCCGGCTTCTCCCAGACTTCGCAGATTCACAAGAAGGACCTTCACATCAAGGGCCAGAAGCGCTACTGCACCCACAAGCGCCTCAACAACGCCTTCATGATGCATGCGTCCACGTCGCCCTTTTATCCGCTCTTTGCCGCGCTCGACGTCAACGCGAAGATGCACGAGGGCGAATCCGGCCGCCGCCTCTGGGCCGACTGCGTGCGCGTCGCCATCGACGCGCGCAAGGAAATGCTCGCCTGCTGCCACTACATCAAGCCCTTCATTCCGCCCACGGTCGACGGCAAGGCCTGGGACAGCTATCCAACCGAGCAGATCGCGACCGACCTCAGATTCTTCGCCTTCAACCCGAAGGACAAGTGGCACCATTTCGAGGGCTACGCGCCGCAGCAGTACTTCGTCGACCCGTGCAAATTCCTGCTCACTACGCCGGGGATCAACCCCAAGACGGGCGAATACTCCGACTTCGGCATCCCCGCCTCCATTCTCGCGAGCTTCCTGCGCGAAAACGGCGTCGTCCCCGAAAAGAGCGACCTCAACTCGATCCTCTTCCTGATGACGCCCGCCGAGGATCATGCCAAGATGGCGCACCTCATCACGCAGATCGCCCGGTTCGAGAGCTTCGTCGACGACGACGCGCCGCTCTCCGAAGTGCTCCCCGAGCTCTACGCCGCCCACAAGGAGCGCTACAGGGACTACACCATCCGCGAGCTCTGCCAGGAAATGCACGACTTCTACAAGTCCGTCAACGTCAAGGGACTGCAGAAGGCCATGTTCCGCAGGGAGCACTTCCCCAAGCGCGTGCTCAACGCGCAGGAGGCGAACTACGAATTCATCCGCGACAACGTTGAGCTCATCCGCCTGAGCGAAGCCGAAGGACGCGTGGGCGTCGAAGGCGCGCTCCCCTATCCGCCGGGCGTCCTCTGCCTGGTGCCGGGCGAAGTCTGGGGCGGCGCCGTGCTCCAGTACTTCCTTGCGCTCGAAGAAGGCATCAATCTCTTCCCGGGCTTTGCGCCGGAACTTCAGGGCGTCTACATCGAGGAAGACGAAAACGGCAGGCAGGTCGCTTGGGCGAACGTGCTCACCCGCGAGCGCGAGGCCGAACTCCTCGGCCAAGACGCCTGACGCCCCGTCCGAGTCTCCGGCTTGAACTCCGGCCCGGAAGCCGAAAGGCCTCCGGGCCCTTCTTTTTCGCCGATCATGTGTGCCGATCATGTGAGCCGTCTAGGCACATTCGCCTAGAGTGATTAACCTAGAGTCATTTGCCTAGCAGGCGATTTTATTGATCAAAGCTTGAGGTATTACCTTTCGCCCGAACCCGAATTCGCGCACAATGAATCCATCGGACGGCCGCAAACGCATTCGATTTCCCAAAACCAACAGGCCGATCCACAAGGAGTTCATCATGCAAAAGCGCACCTTCATCAAGTCTCTCGCCGCCGTGTCGGCGCTCGGCGCCCTCGGTCTTCTCACGGGCTGCGGCGAGGAAAAGGCGGCTGCCGACAAGCCCTTTCGCGTCGGCGTGACCGCCGGCCCGCACGCCGCCATCGTCACCGAAGCGGCCAAGGTTGCGCAGAAGAACGGCCTCCAGGTCGAAGTGGTCGAATTCACCGACTACGTGACGCCCGACACGGCCCTCAACGACGGCGCGCTTGACGCCGCGGTCTATCAGCATGAACCCTTCCTGCTCAACTTCAACAAGCAAAAGGGCACGAAGCTCGCCAACGTGGGCAACGCCGTGGTGCAGCCCATGGGCTTTTACTCCAACAAGGTGAAGTCCGTCGCCGACATCCCCGAAGGTGCAGTCGTCTCCGTGCCGAACGATCCGACGAACTGCGGCCGCGGACTTCTGCTCCTGCAGGCCGCAGGCCTCATCAAGCTGCCCGAAGGCATCGGCAGCGAAGCCACGCTTGCCGACATCGTCGAGAACAAGCGCAATCTCAAGATCAAGGAGCTCGAGGCCGCCCAGCTGCCCCGCAGCCTCGACGATGCGCTCGTGGCCGTCATTCCGATGAACTACGTCATCAGCGCCGGCCTCTCCCCGCAAAAGCAGGGCTTCTACTTCGAGTCGCTTGATGCGCCCTTTGCGCTCATCATCATTGCCGCCCATCAGGACCGCAAGAACGACAAGCGCGTTCAGGACTTCGTCAAGTACTACCGCTCGCCCGAAGTCAAGGCCTTTGTGGAAAAGACCTTCAACGGCACGATCAAGCCGAGCTGGTAAGCGCTGCCCGCATACGCCTTCGAGGAGCCCGCCCGAACACCCTTCGGCGGGCTCTAGCTTTTTTGTGCTTTGTCCGGATCCTAGGCGTTTTCCATGACCTCCCCTGTCGGAGCCGCATCCGAACTGCTACCATGGCAGCGCATTCTCCCTCTCGCAGTAGCGGCGGGGGAATGCGTCGTCAGGACGGCGCCCACATTTCAACTCACCCTCACGGCCGGCCCGCCTGACGCGGCCGACCTGCGTCCGCCTGAGGCCCGCGCCCCTTCGAACGCCCGTCGGCACGATCAGTCCTCCAACTCATCCAACCGACACGGAGTCCGAAACCAATGCTCGGCATCCTCATAACAATCGCAGTCATCGCCGTCGTCGCGTACTGCGTGCTCAAAAACTACTATCCTCCCATCGTCCTTCTTCTTGCGGGCCTTCTGATGCTCGTGTGCGCCTGGCTCATGGGCGTCGATCCCGTCGACGCCAAGAAGAGCACGCACTTCGTGGGCTTTGACTTCGTCCAGGCCTTCACGGATCAGATGAAGGGCCGCCTGCCCGGGCTCGGCCTCAACATCATGCTGATCGCGGGCTTTTCCTTCTATATGGACCGCATCGGCGCCTCCAAGGCGCTCGTGAAGCTCTGCGTCAAGCCGCTCTCCGCCGTTCGCTCCCCGTACGTGCTGCTCGCCATCACCTACGTCGTGGGCCAGTTCATGGCGCTCTTCATCAATTCGGCCGTGGGGCTCGGTCTCCTCTTGATGGCAAGCGTCTACCCGCTTCTCGTGGCGCTCGGCGTCTCGCGCGCATCGGCCGCCGCCGTGATCGGCTCGACCTGCTGCCTTGACCTCGGCCCCTCTTCCTCGAACGCGATGCGCGCCGCCGACCTGATGTCGACCGACGTCGTCACCTACTTCGTGCAGAGCCAGATTCCCGTCGCCGTCTGCGTGATCGCCACGGTCGCCGTCGGCCACTTCTTCGTCCAGCGCTGGTTCGACCGGCGCGACGCCGCCCGAGGCGTCGCCGACGGCTCGCCCGTCAAGGCCGACCAGAAGGATCTGGAAAAGGCCTTTGAAGGTGCGGGGCCCGTTCACTACGCGCTGCTGCCGATGCTCCCGCTCGTGCTTCTCATCGTCTTTTCGCCGATGGTCTACGCCGGCATCAAGCTTTCGCTTCAGACCGGCATTCTGATCTCGATCCTGATCGCCTTCTTCGTCGACCTGATCACGCACTTCGACTTCAAGGAATGCTGCAAGCGCACGAGCGCCGTCTTTGAAGGCATGGGCAAGGTCTTCACCTCGACCGTGGCCCTCATCTGCTGCGCCGAACTCTTTGCGCTCGGCATGAACAAGATGGGCGGCATCACCACGATGATTCAGGCCGCCGCCTCGATGGAAAGCGCCGGCGTCTGGGTGATGCTCTTCATCATGCTCGGCATCATGGTCGTCGCCACGATCGTGACGGGCTCGGGCAACGCCGCCTTCTTCGCCTTCTCGCCGCTTCTGCCCGAAGCCGCGGCGAGCGTGGGCATCAGCACCGCCGTGCTCGTCGTGCCGGTCCAGCTCTCGGCCGGCATCGCACGCACGATGTGCCCGATCGCCGGCGTGATCATCGCCGTCGCCGGCATCGCGGGGCTCACGCCCTTTGAAATCATCCGGCGCACGATCCCGGTCATGCTGCTCGCGCTGATCGTCAACGTCGCCGCCTCCGCCGCCTTCCTCTAAACGGCATACGACTGTCACACAAGGAGAAACTG
>CABUOH010000135.1 GCA_902493085.1 uncultured Sutterella sp.
TTGGCAAGGGCTTCGAGCGAGTCGTACTTTTCAACGATCTTGCGTTCAAGCATCTTTTCAAGGAAGCCCGGACGCTGCTTCTTGAGCGGCTGCACGTTGGGTTCGTTGCAGATGGCGAAGCACTTCTTCCCGTTGGCCTGCTCGACCATGATGGCGTCGGCGCGGACCTTGCGGTTGGCGAGCTCGTTCACGAAGCGCTTGCCGTCGGCGTTGACCCAGAGGCCGTATTCGGCGGCGGCCGTCTGGTTGAACTGCCAGCCGATGCCCATGCCCTTTTCACGCGGGCAGCCCCACGGACCGCACTGGATCCAGTCGTTCTGAACCTGCAGCGCGCCGATGGCGGACGTTTCGCGCCACATTTCGGACGTGGCGCCGGGCTGGTTCGTCGTGTCGAGCGTTTCGTTGAGCTTCGGGTCCTGGAACATGCGGAACTTGACGTCGGCCGAGAAGCCGCCGTAGCAGAGCACCACGCCCTTCGTCGCGCGGATCGTCTTCACCTTGCCGGAATCGGCCTTCGGGAAGCGGTAGCCTTCACGGACCTGAACGCCCTCGACGCCGTTTTCACCGCGGATGATGTGTTCGACGAAGACGCGGTTGCGAAGCGGAATGCCGAGCTCCTTGCACTTGTCGAGCTCCTTCGAGACGATGCCCGAGCCCGAGCCGTTCGTCGTCGTGACGTAGCGCGGCACGGAGTGACCGCCTTCCTGGCCGATGGCGTCGGGCAGGTACTGGACGCCGAGCTCCTTGACGGTCCATTCATAGTTGGCGAGCGCCTGCTCGGCAAGATAGCGGACCTTGCTCGAGTAGTTCATGTAGTTGCCGGCCGTGAGAATGTCCTTCTCGAGCAGGTCGACCGAGTCCTCGATCTTGTGGAGCTTCTGCTGCGGGCAGCCCGTGGCGCTCAGAATGCCGCCGTTGATGATGGAGTTGCCGCCGAACGTGGCCATCTTTTCAAGCACGACGACGTTGGCGCCCGCCTTCTTCGCCTCGATGGCGGCGGCAAGACCCGCAAACCCGGAACCGATGACGACGACGTCGACGGTTTCGTCCCACTTCTGCGTGGGCGCGGCGACGGCCACGCCGGAACCGGCAAGCGCCGCACCTGCGGCAACGGCACCCTGGATGAGATGACGGCGGGAAAGATCGGTCATGATGTTTTCTCCTCAAACGTGCTCCGGCCGGACATGTTTCTCCTCGAGTCCGGCAGCGGAGATTCCGCCCTTCTTCCCGAAGGAACTCGGGCGGCCCGCGGGGCGCATTTCGTCGCCCTTCGTTATTATGCTACTATCGTCGCCTCTCAAGCGCGAGAGAACAAACCCGCATCCGCCTCACGTGCCTCTGATACGACACGCAACCGAAAAAGCCTCTTGCGCAACCCTTCCCGCCCTTCAAAAACGCGGCACGGCAGGCGTTGCGAAGACATTCGCCGCTTGTGCGGGCCCCATTTCCGCCCTTGCATCCCGCAAAATACGCATTTCCAACTCAGGATTGCGTATTTTTACTTAGCAAAATCCTTCGCCTTGACGCCTAAAGACGTCGTTTTCCTCCCTCGCCTAGGGATTACGCGAGGCTCCTAAGGACTTCCCCTAAACACATCTCGCGTATTTACCGCATTTTTGTTAGCATGACGCTGACCAAAACAAGCGCTTTGAACGGCCGTTCAGACCACGGCCCGACGATTGCGGATTGGGCGGTCGCGCCGGGAAAAGATACCTTCCCGGCAGCCCGGCGGGCATGCGTGACGCCTCCCCATGAAGAGGACGTCCCGCGCATTCCGGCCGGGTCAAGCACGGGCGGCGCCATCCCTTTCACACCAGTCGCCCGTTACGGACCGCATCCGGGTGAAAGACGGATGCAAGAACCGGTAATCGCCAACCCATGTTCATCGGTGTTCTGCTGGGCATCGCTGCGGGTGCTCTCTGGGGGCTCATCTACATTGCGCCCCTGCTTCTGCCGCAGTACAACCCCGTTCTCGTCGCCCTCGGGCGATTCATCGCCTTCGGCCTCGTGTCGCTGCCCTTCATGTTCTTCATGAAGGAAGACCTCAAGCGCTTCACGAAGCCCGACATCATTGAAGCGTTCCGACTTCCCTTCTTCGGCAACGTCGTCTTCTACAGTCTGATCACCGTCTGCATACGCATGGCGGGTGCGCCGCTTGCGGGCATGTTCATGGCCGTCATTCCGGTGCTCGTCGCCGTCGTCGCCAACGTGCGCTATCAGCGCGAGGGCCGCGGCATCTCCTGGGGCTCGATCACGCCGCCCCTCGTCCTCATCTTCTTCGGCCTCGTCATCGCCAACTGGACCGAATTCCAATACATCACCTCGTCGGGCTCGACCGGGCTCGACTTCTGGATCGGCGTGCTCTTCGGCATCGCGGCCGTGATCTCCTGGACGTGGTTTTCCATCATGAACGGCGAATGGCTTCTCGCCCACCCGAAGCACAGCTCGTCCGCCTGGACGGCCCTGCAGGGCGTCACGGTGCTCCCCGTCGTCATGATCGCCTTCGCGATCCTCGCCTGGCCGTGCGGCTGGATGGACACCTCGGTCTCGCTTCTCGGCGAAACGCCGATGCGCTTTCTCGGCGTGGCCCTCATGATCGGGCTCCTCTGCAGCTGGGTCGCCATGCTCTGCTGGAACCAGATGTCGCAGCGCCTGCCTTCGGGCCTCGGCGGCCAGCTCATCGTCTTCGAGAGCATTTCCGCCGTCGTCTATGCGCTCATCTGGCGCGGCGAATGGCCCACGATCACGATGGTGATCGGCTTTGCGATTCTGCTCGTCGGCGTCATGTGCTCCCTCTACGTCTTCGGCAAGTCGCCCGCCCAAAAGGAGGAAGACCCAAAAAAAGCGTGCGCGGCCCCGTCGAAGGCCGCGGCGCCTGACGAAAACCTCGAAGACAAGGCCGCTTGAAGCCGCCTTCGGGAAAGACCTTCGACACGAACAAACGGCCCGAACGCCTCAGCGCATTCGGGCCGCTTTTCTTCCCTCCCTTCTTTTTCTACGGCAGCGCAAAGCAGATCTGCGAATTCTCCGCATCAAGCCTGTAGATGCGGTACTCGACGGGCATTTGACCGAAGGCCATCGAGATGCGCGCAAATCTCAATACCGGCATCGGATCGGGAACGCCGAGGCGCGCCCGTCACACACTCATAGCGAACGGCGCAGCGCTGGCTCGTGATCACCACGCCCATTTCGCGGGCATAAAACCGGTAGATTGATTCGTCCGGCCGACAGGCATTCAGGTAACGCTGCGCCGTAAGGCCGGGAAAGCACTCCGGAAGGAGGAAGATTTCGTCCGACGCGGCAATGCGGTCGCCTTCGGACGTACGCTTGAGCATGTGCCTCACCATGTGGATCACGGGTTCTCCGGGCGCAATCCCCAAGCCCGCCGCCGCTTCCGGCGGACAAGCCGCCTCCTCGAGCGACACGAGCCGTCTGAAGTCAAACCGCGTGCTGCCGTCGAGGCTTTCAAAGGGCTGAAACCGGTTTTCCTCGGCCACCGTCGCGAGCATTGCCGCAAACGTGCCCGCACCCTGGCGGCGAATGAGCGCCCCCTCTTCAACCAAAAGCTCCACGGCTCTTCTCAGCGTGCCGAGCGACACGCCGAGCTCCTCGGCGAGCACGCCCTCGGTCGGCAGCCTGTCCCCCGGATGCCATTCCCCGCGGCGCAGCCTCTCGGCGAGCACGTCCCGCGCCTGCTTGTAAAGGGGACTTCTCGCAACGGCGTGCACTCTCCCCGCCTTCTGCTGCATGTGCGTCCTCACAGTCTTCCAATCGGTCTTGTTGGTCCTTCCCTACCCCCGCGGGAGTAGAAATTCATTCATAGTCTAGATGACTTTTACGCGAATCCGCCACTTTCACGCGACATCCCGAGTCCGTTGCGCAACGTTTTGCATTCACGTCACGGTCTGTCAGCAATCGTTACGGAGCGCGGCGACGGCACGCCGCATGCGTAGAATGAGCTCATTCCCAATGAGAACGCTCTTCATCATGCAACATCGGACGATTCTTGCACCCGCGGCTCTGGCGGGCCTTCTTGCCTATTCCGGCGCCGCGTCGGCGCTCGACGCCATTCCGGCTTCCTGCCTCAAATGCCGTCAGGCCACGGACGACACCGCCTTCATCAGCTGCCTTTACGACTGTCTCGAGGATCTCGAGACGCCTCCGTCCGCTCAACAGCATTCACAGAATGCGCCGAAGGCGACCGACGCCAAGCCCGCGACGAAGGCCGCTCCGGCCACGCAGGCCGACGGCCTTCCCGCCTTTGAGGGCGGCTGGACGGTCTACGACCGGCCCGAAGCTCAAGAGGGCGAACAGGCCCGCAGCGCCGAACTTGAAAGCCGCAACGTCGTCAGCGCATTCTTTCAGCACGTGCAGCCCGTTCTCGTGCTTGCCAAGGAAAAGAAGGGCGGCATTCACGCCTTCCTCAACGTCGAGCCCGGCGCCGTGGGGTCTTTTTCGAACCGCGTTCTCGTGCAGTTCGACGAAGGCAAACCCCGCGCCCTTCCGCTTCGCGCCTTCATGGGCGGAGGCGCGGTGC
>CABUOH010000136.1 GCA_902493085.1 uncultured Sutterella sp.
ACCAGGTTTGCTTCTTGAGGAACTCAACGGCGGCGGAGAGTTCCGATGCGCGAAGCGCATGGATCTTTTCGTAGTCCATCGGATCGATGGGAGATGTGTAGGTCATGCGGTCGGGCAGCTGGAAGGAGTCCGGCGTGAAGCTCGCGATCCCGAGTTCTTCGGCCAGTCGCTTCTGGAAGGCCTTGATCTGCGGATTGATGCCGCCCGAGCCGTGAATGAATATCACCGCAGGCGCCTTGCCCTTCGTTTCGGGCGCGCGGATGTTCGTGCCCTCAAAGAGCTTCTCGCCCGTGACGGTTGCGGGGAGCACCGTCCAGGACTGCGCCATGGCTTCAGCCATCGTGCGGTCGGTCTGAACCCAGGCCTTCCCCTTGATGGAGCCCGCGGGAATGTCGGCGGCCATGGCCGGCGAGGCGGCGGCGACGATGACGAGTGATGCGGCCAGTGCGGTGAACTTCATGATGATCTCCTCTCCAATTGAGACGGGAAGGCCCGGCGATGCGCCGGTCTTTCGCATGCGCACAAGTCCTTCCGGAGATTCCAAGGATAGGCGTTTCCGTCGGATGCCTCCAATCCTGAAAAACTTCGCAACAAGGAATGCCTGCGGCAGACTACGGGAAAACGCAACCCATGGCCAAAAGGGCGCAGGTTCGCAGAAAGGAGAAATCCCCGTCGCAAATCAGAGATACCGTAAGGGAACTCTGTGTTTTAGTCGAACTGCCCACCGGCAGCAATGAAAAGCCGCCCGTGCTTGATGCAGCGCGGACGGCTTTGGTTTTGTTGTTCCGGCTCCGGGCGGTCTTATCCCCGCCCTGGGCCGTCAGTCATGAAGCGGTCAGAATGCGTGGCGCACGCCGATCGTGGCACGGTAGTCCTCATCGAGTACGCCGCCGCTCGTGCGTTCGAGGTCGGCCCAGACGTAGGTCGTGTCCGTGATGTTGAAGTTGGCGCCAAGGCCATATTCAACCCACGTGTCCTTGCCGTCGATTTCGTAGACGGCGCCGTTGCCGCCCGTGACGGCTGCGTCGCCCAGGAACTCATGAACGGCGGAAACGCGCAGATAGGCCGTGTTGCCGTTTTCAGGGCACTGCAGTCCGAGCGCGAAGCCCGCGCGTCCCATCAGGCTGTCGGCATCGTCAAACCGATACGTGGAGCCGTCGGAGAGCGAAAGGCTGTCGGCGTCAACGTGCGTGTAGGCAAGTTCAACCTGCGGCTCGACGTAGAAGCTCTTCGCAAAGTCAAAGCGCCAGCCGAACTCACCCGAAAGGGCCGTGACGACGTTGTCCATCGAGCCCTTCTTGTTGCCGTCAACTGTCATGTCGGTCTTGGCCGTGCCTAGGCGCGCCACGACGTCGACGAACTGGCCGGCGTCACCCATCCAGAGACCATAGGCCGCCAAGCTGTAGGCGTCCATGTCGGCCTCGCCGCGGCTGTAGTCGGCATCGCTCTTCGTGTAGGAGAACGCCAGACCGAAGCGCGGAGCATCAGCGGCGGGCACGGTATCGACGCCCACCTGGATCGTGTGGAAGTCATTGTCGAGGCCGCTCTCGGCCGAGAGCTTGCCGCCGTCATAGCGCACCCAGGCGCCCGACGTCTCCTTCATCGAGCGGATGTCGCCCATGCGCTTGTGCACGTCGTTGGTGAGGATGCGGTTGAGGGCGAGAGGAGCGGCGGAGGCGAGTTCGAGCGTCGACTGCATGACGGAGTTGGGACCATGCGAAATGGTGGAGCCCTCTTCCGTCACGTCGAAGGCGCCGTTGTACATGCCTTCGTCGACAACCATCGTCGTGTCGGCATCAGCCGCCTCGACATTGCCGATGAGGTTTTGCGCCTGCTCAGGCGTCACGTCGTCGGCCGTCAGGTCCTTCGTCATGTCGGCGTTCGTGAGCTTCACCGTCAGCACGGAGTTCTCAGCTGCAGATCCGACCTTGAACGTGCCGGCTTGAGCGCCCTCCTCGGCGGTCAGGTCAGCGGCGAGCTTCACCGTGCCGGTGCCCGACATCTTCTCGACGTTGACCTCAACCTTGCTGTCCACCTTCACGACGCCCTTGTCGAGCGTGAGGCTGTTGAGTGCCAGAGCACGCTGGCCGTTCTCGGCTTCGGCGTCGGTGGACTCGACGGCCGTCGGGATCCATTCGGCGCCGTTCTGGACGGTGAGCTTCATGCCGGTGACCTTTAGCGGATCGGACGTATCAGAGGCTTTGGCATTGGCATTTTGAAGACCCGTCCAACGAATCATCGCATTGCCCTTCCAATAGGAGTCGGAACCCGAAAGGGTCACGTCAACGTCTGCGTCGATGCCGCTGCCGGAAGACTCGTTCTCGTAATCAAAGACGATGTTGCCTTCGAGCTTTGTCGAGTGCTTGCCGTCCTGGTTGATTTGAACGGTTGAATCGCCGCGCGCCACAATGGCGTCCGTCGCGGTAATCGACGTGTTGGCGTTGATATAGACCTCGCCTTCGCTCGCGGCCATTATGCCCGTAGAAGCGCCGTTTTCGGAAACCGCATTGATGATCAACTGATCGGCATTAATATCCAAGCGAGCGGTGGTGTCGTTTAAATTATTCGATGCGACGTGAATGCCGCGAGCATCGGTGTCGTGTGTCGCATTGATTTCGATCGTGTCGGCCACAATGTCAGCTTTCGAACCGTCTTCGAATAAGGCCAATCCAAAAGCATCGCCTTGCTTGCCTGAAGCAGTAATTTTAATTTTGCTCTCGGTATTACCCATATTGAGGGTGCCGCCGTTATTGACGACCACGGCGCGATAGTCGGATGTGATGTCAATCGTATTGGCGACGGGCGTATCTGTATCGTAGTTGATGGAGACAAGAGCCTTGTCGTCAGCGATGGCCGCCGTATTGCCGACTAAAACGCCGTAAGCCCCAGTGCCATTAGACCGAATGTCGAAATCGGATGTGTCGACAAGGATTTGCCCGGATTGTTGAGCGTAGACCCCGTGTGTCTTGGCCCCGCTTACGTTGATGTCGACGACATCAGCCTCGGCATCGATGGTGGCAAAATCCTGATAGGCATACAAGCCGGCATGGGCTCCATAGATATCGGATTCATTAACAATAATGGTTAATTCATGAGTTTTTGTATGAATTTTCGCATTAGTGTTATAAGCTTTAATGCCAATCGCATTTACATTTAAACAAACCGAATCCTTCGCATTGATTGTAATCTCGCCATTTGAGGCGGAAAAACCACTTTTCGCGGTGTTAACAACTATTTTTTGACTAGTAACGGTCGAATTGCCATTGGATATTTCTAAAGCGCCACCGTTGACTGCAAAAGAAATTTTATTGGTAGTCTCACTCCCTAACTTAAATTCCCCTTTCCCGTCAAACTGAAGTCCATTTTTATCTGTACCTTGAAATTGAATGTCCTTGCCATTGATGGTTCGATTGGCTTCGCTCCCACTGTACATCAGGTAGTTCCCTGTTTCTGCAGAAACAATTACCTGACTATTGTCCGAGCCGATAGTAAAGTCCGCATCGACATTGACGCTTTGTTGAACGCCATCAATGGTAACGACACCCACTTGCCCGGCGGCAGCATATGCAGAAAAAGTCATGGCAACGGCCATGCTTAGAGTTGAGAGAAGCGGCTTCATAAGAGAGTCTCCGAAAATAAATCACATTTCGAAAAGTGATTTCGCGATTATATCTGAATTCAGAGACGAAAGGTTCGTAAACGCGTGTCGGGCGCGGGTTTTGAGTGCTTTGCGATTTACGACTGTGTCCTTGTTGCTACACGCACTTTCCCTGATCGGTGCAGCCTAATTTGGAAACTTCTCAGTTGATCGCCGGAGAGGTCATGCGAGCAGATGGTCGGTCCTAGGAACCGACCAGTCGTGACGGGCCTTTTGATGATTGGCGTGAGTAGTCTCTGCAATGAATCGAATCGTCTAAACGGCCGGTACGGCGCACTCCATTGGGTTGAACAGCAACTTCGATGATTCGCCGGCCATCAATCTTGGTTCGAGGGAAAGCAAGGACTTGGCCCCCCGCTTTCCCCCCGAGCCGCTTGAGGTCGGGCCTTCTCCGTCCGCCTGAGCGGCATTCAGAGTCAGAAAAGGCCCGAGAGCTCAAAGGCTCTTACTTCCCTTGCGCAGCATTCGTCCCGGCCGTGCGGCCGAAGACCATGACGTCTGCAATGGCGTTGCCGCCGAGGCGGTTGGAGCCGTGAATGCCGCCGGTGGTTTCGCCGGCTGCGTAGAGGCCCGGAATGACCTTGCCGTTGACGTCAAGGACCTGAGCGTCGGTGTTGATCTGCAGGCCGCCCATCGTGTGATGAACGGTCGGGACCTTCTGGCAGGCGTACCAGGGGCCTTCCGTCATGACCTTGTCGGCCTTGTTGTTGGCGACGAAGCCGAGCGGATCCTTCTTTTCACCGCGAACAACGGCGTTGTAGGCGTCGATCGAGCCCTTGAGGTTTTCGACGGGCATCTTGAGCTTGGCGGCGAGTTCGTCGAGCGTGTCGGCGGCCA
>CABUOH010000137.1 GCA_902493085.1 uncultured Sutterella sp.
CTTGAAAACCAGCAGTAACCTCAGTCGAACTTGCCCGTTCGGATTCATTCAAAATGCCAGTCATCAGCAACTTCGCCGACCTCAAGAAGGTCAGCAAAGCCCTCAAGGAAGAGGCCAAGGCCCGTGAAGAGGCCGAAAAGAAGCAGCGTGCGGAGGAACTTCGCCGACACGCCGAAGCGGACCAATTCGCAGCCGCCATGGCTGAATTCGGAGTTCGCCGGATGTCTCAGAAAAAACTCGCCGACACCAAGGCCCCAAAGCCTCGTCCCGTTGCACTTAATCTCGGCACGGGCGAAGACAAGGAACCCGAATCCCAATTGTCGGATCTGCTCGACGCGACGATCTTCCTTGAAACCGAAGACGGCCGCATGATGCACCGCAAAGGCGTCTCGCCCGACATTCCACGCAAACTGTACCGTGGAGAATGGCCGGTAGAAGCGGCAATCGATCTGCACGGCATGCGCGTAGACGAAGCCCGGGAAGCAGTCGCCCGCTTCATCCTCGAGAACCACATGCGCGGACATCGTTGCCTGCGCATCGTTCACGGCGTGGGCTACGGAAGCCGTGGCCAGAGCGTTCTTCGCGACTTGGTTCGACGCTGGCTCAAGCAGCGTCCCGAAGTGATGGCCTTTGTACAGTGCCCGCCGCACGACGGCGACGAGGGCGCAGTGCGCGTGCTCATCACGCAGCAAAAGCGCAACTGATCCGCAGCCAGCTTTTCCGCGACAAAAGAGGGGATCGGCGTGAACGCCGATCCCCTTTTTCGTAGCAAACGTTCAGAACATGCCGGACAACGGCATCCGCTCCGACCAACTTCAAGTCAAACCGCATCCTCGCCCATTTCGCCGGTGCGGATGCGGATAGCCTGCTCTACCTCATAGATGAAAATCTTGCCGTCACCGATCTTGCCGGTATAGGCGGCTTTGCGGATGGCCTCGACGGCCTGCTCGAGAATCTCGTCGGCGACAACGGCCTCGATCTTGAGCTTGGGCAGGAAGTCCACAACATATTCTGCGCCCCGGTAAAGCTCAGTATGGCCCTTTTGGCGGCCGAAACCCTTCACCTCCGTAACGGTCAGGCCGTTCACGCCGACATCGGCGAGCGCTTCACGAACTTCATCGAGCTTGAACGGCTTGATGATGGCAACAATCAGCTTCATGACAGATGCACCGGCGCAACGGCCGGCAATAAAAAGACGGATGCCCGAAAGTCTATCAAATGCGGACTCGCTTGCGAGCCTTCGGCAGATATTTTTGGAAACAAAAAGCCGAACTGTCCGAAAACAGTCCGGCTAGATCTCTGCCAATGCCCCGATCTTAGGCTTCAGCCTTGGCCTGAGCGTCGGCCGCAACCTCGGCTTCCACCTTTTCCTCTTCCGCCTTCGGCGCAGCAGGCTGGCCGACGCGGTATTCATACATGGAAACGTCCTTCACGCGAACGCCGAAATGAACGTCATTGTTGGGGCTGTGCCAAACGTCCTTCTTGGAACGCCAAGCGTTGATGAAGGCAATGACGTTCGTCGGAATCTCGGGAGAGTCAGTCACTTCATTAAGGGTGAACTGCTGACCGCCGACGAGGTAGACGCGCAACGCGTGCACGAACGGCCCTTTGACGGGCTGCTGAACCGGAGCTTCAGCGGGCTTGTTTTCCTTGGTCATGTTATCTCTTCCTTATCAAATAGATTTCTTCAAAAACAACAAATGAACTGGAAAGGTTTGTTCAGTTTAGCAGGATCGTCTCCATCTCGTCAGCCTGATTTTCAGCACCCTTCAGCATAGATCAAGCTTTTCTACTTAACAGAAAGACTATCAGCCATGCGTGACGCCAAATCGGAGGCAAGATGCGCATCGTCGGCCTCAACCATGATGCGCAGAAGCGGTTCCGTACCAGAAGGCCTGATGAGCACGCGTCCTCGTCCCTCCACATCGGTACGGCACGCCTCCACCATGCGCGAAAAATCGCGGTCGTTCTGCCAATCGTAACCGGCCGGAATACGCTTATTGACGAGAACCTGAGGAAGCAGATTCAGATCGGCAGTCAGCTCTGCAAGGCTTTTTCCCGTTCGACGCATGGCGGAGAGCACCTGCAGCGCGCTGACGATTCCGTCGCCCGTCGTCTGACGGTCAAGCGCAATAATGTGCCCGGACGATTCCCCACCGTAGAGCCAGCCGTTGCGCTTAAGCTCCTCAAGCACGTAGCGGTCACCCACCTTGGCGCGAACGAAGCCTACGCCGAGCTCACCGAGACGGCGTTCAAGCGCGTAGTTCGTCATCAGCGTGCCGACTACGCCGGCAACCGGTCCCTGGAGCATGCGGTCGCGCACAATGACGTACAGCAGCTCGTCACCGTTGTAGACATGTCCCCGCGCATCCGCCATGATCAAGCGGTCCGCATCGCCATCAAGACTGACCGCCACGTCGCACGCGTGCTCCGCGGCCAACCGAGAAAGCTGCTCGGTATGGGTAGCGCCCACGCCATCATTGATGTTGAGGCCGTCGGGCGCATTGCCCACGGCAATCACTTCAGCACCGAGCTCATGAAGAACATCGGGCGCAATGTGATAGGCTGCGCCATTGGCACAGTCAACAAGAATGCGAAGCCCCTTGAGGTCCGTGCTGAAATCGATTGTCGACTTGCAGAATTCAATGTAGCGTCCCGCAGCATCGTCCAGACGTCGAGCCTTGCCGAGTTCGATCGAAGGCACGCAGGTACAGCCAGCATCGAGTTCGTCCTCAATGCCAAGCTCGACCTCATCGGGAAGCTTAGTGCCTTCGGCTGAGAAGAATTTGATGCCGTTGTCGTCGTACGGATTGTGACTGGCTGAAATCACCACGCCCGCATCAAGACGCAGAGCACGGGTAAGGTAGGCAACAGCCGGCGTCGGTATCGGGCCGCACAGCACGATGTCAACGCCGGCACTCGAAAAGCCTGCCTGAAGCGCCGCTTCAAGCATGTAGCCCGAAACCCGCGTGTCCTTGCCGATGAGCACGGTTGCATGTCCCGTCAGGCTCTGCCTTCTGAGCACCCGCCCGGCGGCCTGTCCCAGACGAAGGACGAAGTCTGGCGTAATCGGCGCCTTGCCGACGCGGCCTCGAACGCCGTCGGTTCCGAAATAACGACGAGTCATGATTGGTCTCCTTTGATTGTTTGCCGTCCTCGCCCACAAGCCTCCTCACAAGCGCGCCAGACGGAGATTGCGTCGGTGGTCTCGCGGCAATCATGCACTCGAACGACCTGAGCACCTTGTTGAACGGCGATGAGCGCGCCGGCAACACTGCCGGCAATGCGTTCGAGCGGTGCCTTTCGTCTCGTTGCCGCTCCGATGGACGACTTCCGCGACAGTCCCATCAGAAAGGGCTGCCCGGACGCAACGAATCTTTGCGTCGCCCCGAGAAGAGCAAAATTTTGCTCGACCGTCTTGCCGAACCCGAATCCGGGATCCCAGCAGATGCGGTCAGCCGAGACACCCAGCGCCTCAAGGCGACGCTGTCTTTCCTGCAGATAGGCCTCAACGTCGCCAACGACATCCTTGTAATCCGTGGTGCCCGAGCGATGCATGACGACGAGTCCGCACTCCGTAGCCGCCGCGGCTTCAAGCGCTCCGGGCATCTCATAGCCTCGGATGTCGTTGAGGATGTGCGCGCCGAGTGCTGCCACCTCGGTCATGATCTCGGGTTTGGAGGTATCGACACTTACGATGAAGCCCTCCCTCACAAGCCGCGTAACCACGGGAATGACGCGGCGGCGCTCCTCGTCAAGCGTCACGCCGGTTTCATCAAAACCCGGTCTTGTGGACTCCCCGCCGACATCGATGATGTGAGCTCCGTCGTCTCGCATGCGGTGCGCCCAACCGATGGCATCCTCAAGATTGTTGTGCGTGCCGCCATCCGAAAAGGAGTCGGGCGTCACGTTGAGAATGCCCATGACGAGCGGCTGAAGGCGGTCAATCTCAAAGATCTTTGCACCGCAGCGCCAAATGCCGGCGCGTTCGTGGAGAACTGTCATCTTGTTTTGTCGATCTTATTACTCAATTGAAAAAGGCTGCAGAGCCCTGATGGAGCCCTGCAGCCTATCTTAGCCTGTTCCCGGATTATTCGGAGCGACGTTCATGGCCGCCCTGCACGTTCTGAGACTCATCCTGAGGTCCGCGGCCATCTTCAGAGGAAGCCTCCTGCTTCATGTCGGCATCTTCAGGAGCCTCGAGCGCTTCAGGTTTGCCCTCTTCGGCAGTCTTTTCTCCGCCTTGAGACGCTCCCTCCCGCCTAGCTTCAGGCTGTCGGTCGGCGTCCTTCGACGTCTTGGGAGGACGAGGCTCGCGTCCCTCCATGATGTCGTCTATCTGATCGGCATCAATTGTTTCCCAGTCGAGAAGCGCCTTGGCCATGACTTCCATCTTGTCGCGATTGTCCTCGATGAGCCTGCGAGCGATGGCGTACTGCTCATCGATGATGCGGCGAACTTCGGCATCGACTTCCTGCATCGTC
>CABUOH010000138.1 GCA_902493085.1 uncultured Sutterella sp.
CCGCCAGCATGACCGCCGATACCGCGAGCGCCACGGCGCTCTTGGCGGCCTTGGTCTTGGTCGCATGCTTTTCGTCGGTGACGACGTATTCCTGATGAGCCACGCTCCACTTGGTCTTGAAAACGCGATTCATGTCATTTCTCCAAAAAGGTTTGATTGGTCCTGCCTCTCCCGAATCGCCGAGAAAGCGCAACGCAAAGGCTATTCCGGCACCCCATCGCAAAATTGATCGAGATCAAATTCACTAGGGCATTTCGGGTTTCCACCACGTCACGTCTTACAACAGTTTTTTGTAACTCTTGTAAAAGCGCTTGCGCATTCCGCGGGCTTGAATGAAGAAATCGACATAGGTCTCTTTTGAGCTACAGACAGTTACAAACGCCTGTCTGATAGTCAATCCAATTTATTTCATCGCTCGGGTTTCTCCTGAAGGATTGAGCATTCTCCTTCGGAAATCCACCAATCTATGGGTCAATAGACTTTCCCTAACGAAATTCCATCCGACAAAAAGAAACCGCCCGAGCGCTGTCGCACGCTCAAGCGGTCTATTTCTTGACGGGTTGGTGACGGATTGGTACCGGCTTCAAGGCGGCCTCAACCCACAAAATCAAAGTTGGCGGGCCCGCCCTCAATCGTTCCCGACACCATCACGCAGAGGCCACGGCAGTCCGGGTCGTGGAAGTAGGCGACGAAGCTTTCGCCATCCTTGAACCAGATTTGAGAGAGCGTCATCAGCGGCACCCATGCAGCCCTCTTCTTAGCCAAGGCATCGTCCGGGCGAGCCTCCATCGCAAAAATTCGGAGCGCATCGTCCCAGCGTTGGCAATCTGCGAGCATCTTCTTGGCAGCAGCGGCGGCTCGGGTGCATGTCGATTCGGTTTCGTCGTCAAATCCAAGGCTCACTTGGACCGTTTCTCCAAGCCAGGAGACAACCGTCTCAAACGAGATTGCGTCTCGTTCGAGCGTCAATTCGCCCAACTTGTCGTCCCAGATGACCAGAGGCGTATTGAGTTTATCGAGCAACGCTTCAAGCTCGGGGCAGTCGGCGTCGGGATCGACGACTACCGAGAGGCACCAAAGTCTCTCTTCGGGCCTTTCGCAGCATGACGCCTTCATGCGCCGAACCTTCAGGCGACAGATCTGGTCGTCGTGGAATCGCTCCCAGCCTTTCTCAACCTGAAGGTCGGCAGCGGAAACCGGCCAAACCAGTTCCTCTTCACTTGTCGTCAGTAGTCCGGTGTCGACAAACTTCATGCCGAGAACAAGCGCGCTAAACACATGGCGGCCGCCTTCGTCAGAACAACTGTTGATCCGGGCGATCAACGCAAAGACCTCATGGTCTTCGTCTTCAAACTGATCGTAGAAGTCTTGAAACATGGTCTCTCCTCAAGGTGTTTCGCTCAATCCATCCGATGCCGACGGACTTTGTAAGTTCCTCTGTATTGATGCGACCTCAAGCGCGCCGCCCCGTGAACAATATCAGGGCGAGCGCAACAAGGGTGAGAAGTAATCCCATCCAGTCGCGATCAAGAATCTGCTTCACGACAAGCAGAAGCACGAGACCGACTACAAGAATGACCACTCCGTTCATTGCCGCCTCACATTCATCACTTCACAAAGCATAAATTCAACACATGAGCGCCCTATTGACCGTTCTCAACAGGGTGCGACTCGAACTGCGGCATATCGTCGAATGCCGTCTGGAGCACGATGTCGACAGCCTCTCCCGCCTGAGCCTTGAGGGTCGTAAGCCGTGCGTCGAGCGCCTCAATGACCTCCTGCGCCTTGTCAGGATCTTCGATTGACACGTGAAGCACCACGGTGCCGTCTTCGTCCAGTACGGATGACCACCGCTTCACGGCTTCGAGCTTTCGCAGCACGTCTTCGATCGGCACCACCAGATCATCCTCAACGCCCTTCGACACATAGGGCTCGGCCGTCGGCGTGATGGTGATGACGAGCTCGTCGGGCGCCACTGGCAGCTCGTCGTCCCCGAAGACCGCCTTCAACCGGTTGATGTCCATGCCGTTGGCGGTGAGCTTCATGTCGCCTTCTGGCGAGACCGAGAGTTCAATTCTCGTCTCAAAGCTTCGCTCGTCCTTTTTCGTTGCCGCGCCTTCAGATTCGAGCGCCTCCACGTAGGTGCGGAGTTCCCGGGTGAGCTCGCGGGCCTCGTCGGAGGTCTCATTCGCCTTTGCTTCATCGTCGAACGCGGCCGTCAGGTCAAAGCGGGCGTAGGCGTCCTTCTGCGTGAGGTCGCGATGGAATTCGCCCTTGGCGCTCACCGAGGCGCCGCGCCAGGCGATCGTCATGTCATCAACGCTACCCTGCGTATCGGCCTTGGCAGCCGCAGCAAAGAGGTCGGTTTCGCTTCCCGCCGGACAAATCCCCGGAATATCGGTCGTGAATGACCCCATCAGGAGATGGCCCGAGAGACAAGGGAGCCACACGTTCGAGGGCGTCGAGAGGCGGCCCTTGAAGCGAAGGTCAAAGGGCGGAATGCCTGCCCCGTTGATCGCGACATCGAGAACGTCGAAGGCAAGCTCGGTTCCATTGCGCATGACGTTGTTGACGCCCTCGGGCGCAATGCTGAGGCTGTAGGAATACGGCCCGAGGCTCATCGGCATCGGCCCGCCGCCCAGCTTGTCCGCACCCGACTTGTAGTTGAAGTGCAGTTCGCGCGCGGCCTCGTCATAGGCGTAGTCGAAGGTTTTCTCGGAGACTGAAACGACGGTCTCCTCGGTGCGGCTCTCCGAAGCGCCCAACCGCCCCGTGAAGACGAAGCGGTTCATGATCCCTTTGGACGCATCCCAGTCAAACTCGGCGGTGATGCGCCCGTCGCCCACGGCCTCCATACCTTCGCGCGCCCCATGCCAGAGAATCTCAGCTTCCCGAGGCTCCATGAGGGGACTGAAGGCGATGCGGGCGGTCGGGTCGGCCTTCACGAAAATCTCCGTTTCGGGAGACTTCGCAGAGGCAGGCCTGAAGGTGACGGAAGGCGACAGCCCGGGCGTAAAGCGGCCCTTCATGACAAGCAGGCTTTCCGTGTAGTCGTCAAGCCTCATGCCGATCTCAAGCGTCACCTCGCGGTGAAAAAGACCGCCTCCTCCGCTCACCCGCTCGAGCGTAAAGAGCCCGATGCTCTTTGTTTCGGGCATTTGGGTCATTTTGTCGAACGCATGAAGCTGCCACCAGACAAGGCCGCCGCAGGCTGCGGCTCCGGCCAAAACGGCGCCCGTTGCGACCGCGATGAGTTTCTTTTTGCCGAACGCCATTCACGTTCTCCTTATATTTGTTGGAAGCGTTTCACGAAAAGCCAGATGCCGCATAGGGAGAGCACGATCCCAAGAAAAAAGAACGCAACCCTCAGCATACCCCGCGTCATGAGCGTCGCATGAGGCTTGCCCGTCGGATCGCAAAGCCAATCCCAATCGCGTACCGATCCGACCACTAAAAGAATCCCGGTAGGGATCCATATTAGATCAAACGCATTTTGGCAGGCGCTCTCAATGAAGTCGTTCATTTTGAACCTCTCCCGGACATTCAAGGAGGGCACCCGTTTTGTCGATGCAGAACCATTCGTCGGTCTCCCAACGATGGTATTCGCCTGACGATCCCGGAACCTCAACGCGTTTGCCGCTCTGTGTCACGCGGGCAATCCCGTCGACGAAGGGAAAGCCGAACGCGAAGCGGGGTTCGATGATGACGGTGCCGTCGGGTTTGGCGTAGCCCACGAGCCCCTTTTCGTCCGTGATGCGCACGCAGCCGTCCGAGACGGGATCGGGACCGTTGTCATAGACAAAAGTCGTCACCGCCGCGATGATCATGAGTGCGGCAAGTCTTTGTCCCTTCATCCTTCTCTCCTTTGAGGCCTGTGCCTCCGAGCCCAGGCGGACGGTTCCCTGCATCCGGGTGGGTGGTGCGCCATGCCTTCGATTTTGGCACGCCCCCGCGCAGCGGAACATGCGTGTTTCTCTTGAATCGACGCAGCGCGCTGCATGCTCACGCCTTCTTTGCGCCCGGCCGGTAGCTTTTGATCGTGTTGACGACTTCATCGATGCTGTCGGTAATGGAAATCCGAAGCCCGGCGTATTTGCCCTCCTCGACCAAATATTCGAGCAGCTGATAGACCGGCATTTCGCGGCGCCAGAAGTCTTCGCCGAGAAAGACCATCTGCGTTTCGCACACATGGGTCAGGTAATGGTTGGGCACCGCGGCCTGGAAGATTTCCTGAATGGTGCCCGCGCTCCCAGGCGCATAGATGATGCCGCCGCGCGTGATGTTGAGGATCGTGTCCTCGCGGATGCTGTTGTCGAAGAACTTGGCGATGTGCGTCGCAAAGGGCGTCGCGGGTTCATGCCCGTAGAGCCAGGTCGGTATGCCGAGGCTCACGAAGTGCGTCTGCGGGTAGCGGTAGCGGATTCGAAAGGCGGATTGCAGCCATCCGTCGTCCTGCCAGCCGGGCGACTTGCAAAGGATGCC
>CABUOH010000139.1 GCA_902493085.1 uncultured Sutterella sp.
AGGCGGGCTTCATCGAGGGCCGCACCCTCAATCCGCAGAAGGCCCGCATTCTCCTGCAGCTCGCACTCACGAAGACGAGCGACCCGAAGGAGATCGCCCGCATGTTCGAGGAATATTGATCGGCGTTGACAAGTTGACGCGTTTTTACCGCCCGGCGCTCCGACGGAGTCCGGGCGGCTTTTCACGGACGGCTTTTTGCGGGCTGCGCGGCAATCCGGAAGGCCTGCTGGAAGCGCCCTTGAAATCCGCGCCGGAGCAGGCGAAGATGCGATCCGAACAACGGTTTCAAAAGCGGTTTCAAAAGCTTTTCAAAAGACAAAACCCTCTATAATGGCGGCAACCTTTTTTCTTTTATTTTCCACCCCGTCGCGGCCGTCGGAAAAACCGGGGCCTGCTGACGATTCAGAGGAAACTTATGTCGACCTGCAACGGTATGGTTTTTGAACTCAACGGCGCCCGCGCGCTTTCGGACTTCCGCGCCGCGCGCGTGCTCGCGGCCCTGCAGCGCGTCTCTTCCAACATCGAAGCGGTCTCGGGCCGCTTCGTGCATTTTGTGCATGCCTCCCGCGAACTCGCGAAGGCCGAAGAGGAACGCCTGGCTTCGCTTCTCACCTACGGCGACGCCGCCGAGGACGTCCGCGCCGACCTGGCCTTCATGGTGGTGCCGCGTCTGGGCACGATTTCGCCCTGGGCCTCGAAGGCCACGGACATCGTGAAGAACTGCGGCGTCGAAGGCGTTCTTCGCGTCGAGCGCGGCACGGTCTACAACCTCGCGCTCAAGGCTCCGCTTACGGAAGACGAAGCCCGCGCCGCCGCCGGCGTTCTTCACGACCGCATGACCGAATCCGTCGTCGAGCGTGACTTCCCGGCCGAAAAGCTCTTCGTCGAGCTCGAAGGCCGTCCGATGGCAACGGTATCCCTCGTTGAGGAAGGCCGTCCGGCGCTCGAGCGCGCCAACGTCGAGATGGGCCTTGCGCTCTCGCCCGACGAGATCGACTACCTCACCGACGCCTTCACGAAGATCGGCCGCAACCCGACCGACGTCGAGCTGATGATGTTCGCGCAGGCCAACTCCGAGCACTGCCGCCACAAGATCTTCAACGCCCGCTGGACGGTCGACGGCGAAGAGCGCGAGGAAACGCTCTTCGGCATGATCCGCCGCACCCACAAGATGGCGCCGCAGGGCACGATCACGGCCTATGCCGACAACGCCGCCATTTTCGAGGGCTCCGAAGTCACGCGCCTTTATCCGCGTCCGGGCTCGGGCAATGAATTCGGCCGCGTCTTCGAGCGCCGCGACGAAAAGACCCATACGGTCTTCAAGGTCGAGACCCACAATCATCCGACCGCCATTTCTCCGTTCCCGGGCGCCTCCACGGGCTCGGGCGGGGAAATCCGCGACGAAGGCGCGACGGGCCGCGGCGCCCGCCCGAAGGCGGGCCTGTGCGGCTTCACGACCTCGAACCTCAACCTGCCCGAACTCCCGCAGGGCTTTGAAAACGATTCCGACACGGTGACGGGCGAGAAGACCGACGCCAAGTACGGCGCCCCCTCGCGCATCGCCACGCCGCTCTCGATCATGACCGACGGCCCCTTGGGCGGCGCCGCCTTCAACAACGAGTTCGGCCGTCCGAACATCCTCGGCTACTTCCGCACGTTTGAAGCCAACATCGGCGGCACGCGCTACGGCTACCACAAGCCGATCATGCTCGCGGGCGGCATCGGCAACATCCGCGACGACCAGACGAAGAAGGACGTGCCGCCTGCGGGCAGCCTCCTGATCGTGTTGGGCGGCCCGGGCATGCGCATCGGTCTGGGCGGCGGCGCCGCCTCGTCCATGACGACGGGCGCCAACTCCGAAGCGCTCGACTTCGACTCCGTCCAGCGCGGCAACCCCGAAATGGAGCGCCGCGCCCAGGAAGTCATCGACCGCTGCTGGTCGATGGGCGAAGACAATCCCATCATCGCGATTCACGACGTGGGCGCGGGCGGCCTCTCCAACGCCATGCCCGAACTCGCCGACCTCTCCGGCAAGGGCGCTGCCTTCGACCTCTCCAAGGTTCCGGTCGAAGAGTCCGGCATGAGCCCGCTCGAAATCTGGTGCAACGAATCCCAGGAGCGCTACGTCATCGCGCTTGACGCGGCCAAGATCGACATCTTCCGCGACTTCTGCGAACGCGAGCGCTGCCCGTTCGCCGTCATCGGCACGATCACCGAAGAGGCGGACCTGAAGCTTGAGCGCCCGGGTGAAACGCCGGCCGTCGACATGCCGATGGAGGTGCTCCTCGGCAAGGCGCCGCGCATGCACCGCGACGTCGCGCACGCCCAGGCGAAGCTCTCCGCCTTCAAGAGCGAGGGTCTCGAGCTCGCTCAAGCCGTCAAGGACGTGCTGCGCCACCCGACGGTGGGCTCCAAGTCCTTCCTCATCACGATCGGCGACCGCTCCGTGGGCGGCCTCGTCTCCCGCGACCAGATGGTCGGTCCCTGGCAGGTGCCCGTGGCCGACTGCGGCGTGACGACGCTCGGCTTTGAAACGAATCGCGGCGAAGCCATGTCGATGGGCGAACGCACGCCGATCGCCGTGATCGACGCCGCGGCCGCGAGCCGCATGGCCGTGGGCGAAGCGCTCACCAACATTGCGGCGGCCGACGTGAAGCTTCCCGACGTGAAGCTCTCCCTCAACTGGATGGCCGCCTGCGGCGCCCAGGGCGAAGACGCCAAGCTCTTTGACGCCGTCAAGGGCGCGAGCGACTTCTGCGTGGCGCTCGGCATTTCCGTGCCCGTCGGCAAGGATTCCCTCTCCATGCGCACCGCCTGGGAGGAGAACGGCGAAAAGAAGACCGTGACGAGCCCCGTCTCGCTCATCGCCTCCGCCGCCGCGCCCGTGGGCGACGTGACGCTCACGCTCACGCCCGAACTCAAGAAGATCCCGTCCGTGCTCGTGCTTGCGGACCTCGGCTGCGGCCGCGCCCGCATGGGCGGCTCCATCCTCGCGCAGGTGGCCCAGCGCTTCGGCGACACGGCCCCGGACTGCGAGGATCCGGCCATGCTCGCCCGCTTCATGGGGGCGCTTCGCACGCTCGTCAACGAAGGCGCCGTCGTCGCCTATCATGACCGCGCCGACGGCGGCCTTGCCGCTACGGCCGCCGAAATGATGTTTGCTTCGCGCCTCGGCGTGAAGCTCGATCTGACGTCGCTCGTCAAGGACGCCGACGTGTTCGCCGCGCTCTTCAATGAAGAGTTGGGCGCCCTCATGCAGGTGCCCGCCGACAAGGTCGCCCGTGCGGCCGAAGTCATGCGCGAAGCAGGCCTTGCCTCCGTCTGCCATTTCGTGGGCGAAGTCGTCGACGACGATGCGCTCACGATCAGCGCGAACGGCGAAGCGCTCGCCAAGCTCGATCGCGCCGACCTGCAGACCGCCTGGACGGAAGTTTCCTGGCAGATCGCCCGCGGCCGCGACAATCCCGCCTGCGCCGACAGCGAATTCGCCCGCATCGGCCGCAAGGAGGATACGGGTCTTTTTGCCCGCACGACCTTCGACGTCAGCGAAGACGTGGCCGCGCCGATGATTCTCACGGGCGCCCGTCCGAAGCTCGCCGTCCTGCGCGAGCAGGGCGTCAACTCCCAGACGGAAATGGCCGCCGCCTTCACGCGCGCGGGCTTTGACGCCTATGACGTCCACATGACGGACCTCCTCACGGGTCGCGCCGATCTGGCCGAGTTCACGGGCCTTGCCTGCTGCGGCGGCTTCTCCTACGGCGACGTGCTCGGCGCTGGCGGCGGCTGGGCCAAGACCATCCTTCACAACGACCGCATGGTCGAGATGTTCCGCACGTTCTTCAACCGCGAAGACACGTTCGGTCTGGGCATCTGCAACGGCTGCCAGATGATGAGCCATCTGCGCGACCTGATCCCGGGCGCCTCCCACTGGCCGGAGTTCGTTCGCAACGCGTCCGAACAGTTCGAGGCCCGCCTCGTGAACGTCGAGCTCCTCGAGAGCCCCTCGATCTTCTTTGCGGGCATGGCCGGCAGCGTGATGCCGATCGTGAACTCCCACGGCGAAGGCCGCGTGCAGTTCCTGCGTCCGGAAGACGCCGCGCTCGTCAAGGCCGCGGCCCGCTACGTCGATCCGTGCGGCAATCCGACGGAAGTCTATCCGTACAACCCGAACGGCTCGAAGGGCGGTCTAACCTCCGTGACGACCGACGACGGCCGCTTCACGATCATGATGCCGCATCCGGAACGCTCCCACCGCGCTCAGCAGCTCTCCTGGCATCCGGCCGAATGGACGGACGCCTCGGGCTGGATGCGCATGTTCCGCAACGCCCGCAAGTGGGTCGGCTGATCGATCCGGCGTGATTGCCCCGGCGTGACTTTCGGAGGGCCTTCGGGCCTTCCGGAAGCAAAGCCCTGGCGACGAACGAAGGCAAACGAAGAACGGG
>CABUOH010000140.1 GCA_902493085.1 uncultured Sutterella sp.
AAAGCGGCTTCCTCGGCAAGCTTGTCAACAGCCAGACGACGGGCGAAGGCGTCGTGCTCAAATTCCGGGGCTCGGGCAAAGTCCTCGTCTGCTCCCGCAACAAGGGCGGCTTCCTCGACTGGATTCTCGGCAGCATGCCTTCTCAAAAGGCAGTAGAAAACTGAGACGAAGGGAACCAGGGCCAATGAGAGCCGCTCGAGCTTCGTCGGGCGCCCCGGACTTCCCGCCTGCGAACCCTCCGTGAGTTCGTTTGTTCTCAGGATTTATCCTCGCGCCGAAATGGTTACAAGCGGCTCACGGGTTCCGGATCCGGGCGCGGCCCTTGACAGAATGCCGTTGAACCGGCGCAGGCTTCAGGCGCAGCTTTTTCGACAAAACCCGCGAAAACAGGCATGATAGAGGTATGACGTCCTGCGCCCGAGGCCTTTCGGCCCAAGACAACACGAGGCGCAGCAGACAAGGAGGTCTTATGAACATTCTCATTCCCGTTGACGGCACCGAACACAGCCTGCGTGCCGTTGAATTCCTGACCACCCGCACCGACCTGCTCGGCGCCGCTCCGAAGGTCACGATCTTCTTTTCGCAGCATCCCGTGCCGCAGCGCATGATCTCGAGCCTCGAGCCGCTTACGATCAAGGATTACTACGCCGAGGAGGCCGAAAGTCTCTTTGCGTCCGTGCGCGCCCTGCTCGGCGACACGAAGCTCGACATTGAAATGCACTATGCCGTCGGCACGCCCGCCGAAGAGATCGTCAAGGAGGCCGACCTTATTGATGCCGACCTCATCATCATGGGCATCCGAGGCCATACCGCCGTCAACAGCTTCCTCTTCGGCTCCGTCTCGAACGACGTGCTCGCCCACACGCGACGCCCGATCCTGATGCTTCGCGACAAGCTGCCAGAAGGCACGTCGCTCCTTCGCATCGGCATTGCCTGCGACGGCTCCGAATACGGCGAGCGCGCCGTGGACTTCGTGCTCAAGAACCGCGCGCTGTTCGGCTCCGACACCCGCTACGAACTTCTCAATGCCGGGCGTTCGACCCATACGATCGGGCTTTCCTCCATGGCGAGCATGATGTCGAGCCCGACGGCCGCCGCCGACATGGTCAAGCTTCGCGGCCAGCAGTTCGAGGCCGTCATGAATGCCCTCATGCCCAAGTTCGAGGCCGCCGGCATCAAGCCGCGCCCCGTGCGCCTTGACGGCAATCCAGGCGAAGTGATTGCCGACTATGCCGAAAACACGCCGCTCGACCTTCTCGTCATGGGTTCTCACGGCTACGGCAACCTGCGCTCGGCGCTCATGGGCTCCACCGCTCAGAAGATTGCGGCCAACAGCTCCGTGCCGCTTCTCATCATCCGATAACTGCGCATAGTCAGAATCATTACCCAAAGCGGGCGCTCCCTTGCACAAGGAGCGCCCGCTTCTCATTCATGCGCCGAATGCGTTTGACGGACATCCGTCATTCGATGGCGATCATCTTCTTCGCCTTGGCTTCGATCGCCTCCTTCTTCGGGATCGAAACGCTCAAGACGCCGTTCTCGTACTTCGCCTTGACGTCCTCTTCCGTCACGCCTTCGCCGACGTAAAACGCACGGCTGAGCGCGCCGGACCAGCGTTCGCGACGCACGCAATGGCCCTTCTTTTCATTTTCCTGCGTCTCCTCGACGGCCTTTTCGGCACTGATCGTCAGATAGCCGTCCTTGAGCGTGGCGCTGATGTTTTCCTTCTTGAAGCCCGGAAGCTCGACGTCAAGCTCCCAGCTCTTTTCGCCTTCGCGCACGTCGGTCTTCATCAGGCGACCGGCGCGATTGCCGAAGAGCTTGTCGCGGCCGTGCTGATCGGTCAAGCGAGCGAACGGGAACGTGTCATCAAAGAGGTCTTCACCAAAAACAGACGGAAGCAGCATTTTGTTTTCCTTTCTTTGCATCTGCCGTCGACCATGGCGGTTAACAATCGGAGAAGCGGTCGTGCGGAACTCTTTCGAGCCCTCATCGCCTCTCTGAATCCTATATGGAGGCCGGCGGCGCGGTTTCAAGAACAGGAATTGCACATCCTTTGCCTAAAGGCAAAAGTCGGCAAGGAATGTGCCCGAGAAGCCCTCCGTCTACGCCTTTGCAAAGACGCCGCGAAAGACGGGCACGACGCGCAGAAGGCAAAAGAGTACGCCCACGCCAGCAAGGGCCCCCCCCCCCCAGCCGATGTCGCCGATCGCGGCATGCGTGCAGACGAGTCCTCCCACGAGGGCGCCCGACCCGATCCCGACGTTGTAGATGCCGGAGTAAACGCTCATGGCGACGGCGGTGCCCGAAGGGACGGCTCGAATGATGGCCGACTGAAAGACGAGGTTGTAGATCGTCACCGAAAGGCCCCAGAAAATGCACAGAAGCACGATCGTAAGCTCATGCCCGCCCAAGGGCGCCATGAGGAGCATGCTCGCGAGGATGCCGACAACGGAAAACTGCATGAAGGCGATCGGCCGGCGGTCGAAGAAGTGCGAGAAGATCCAGCTGCCGAGAATGCCCACGGCGCCGTAGGCGACGAGCACCCAGGTGATGCGGTCGGGATGCATGCCGGTGACCTGCGCAAGGAAGGGCTCGATGTAGGAATAGACCGTGAAGTTGCCCGTCATGATGATGGGCGTCAGGATGTAGATGCCCATCAGAGTCGGCTGTCCGAGAAGCGCCGGCACCTTGTCGAGCGCGACGGCGTTGCGGCTGTGCACGCTCGGGAAGAAGCGCCAGAGGCAGACGAGCGCGAGCGCTGCGACGATGCCGATGGCGAGAAAGGTCATGCGCCAGCCGAGATAAAGGCCGAGCACGCGTCCGAGCGGCAAGCCCGCAATCATGGCGATCGAGGAGCCTGCGACGACAAGGCCGAGCGCAGTTGAGGTCTTGTGCTTCGGGGCGACCTCGACGGCGAGCGGACTCACCACGGACCAGAAGATTGCATGCGAGCACGCAACGCCGAGGCGCGAAGCCAGAAGAATCCAATAGTTGGACGCAACGGCCGAAAGGACGTGGCTCGCCACAAAGAGCGCAAGCACCGACATCATGAGGCGGCGGCACTCCATTTTCGAAGCCAGGAGCATCAGCGGCAGCGACATGAGCGCGACGACCCAGGCATAAGTCGTCACCAGCCAGCCCATCTCGGCTTCGGTGCGGCCGAAGTCCCGCCCGATGTCGGTGAGAAGGCCGATCGGAATGAATTCCGAAGTGTTGAAGACGAAGGTGCAGAGCGTGAGCGTCAGCACGGGAAGCCAACGCATGAAAAGAGATTTCTCGCCGGTGTCGGTCATGATGTCGTGCGCTTTTGAAATGGATTTTTTGTTCTTCACCGAAGGCCGGGCCTTCGGTTTTTTGGAGGACGATGATCATAGCGCAGCGCCCGGCTGCGGGGAGCGCGGAGGAGCGGAGAGCGTGATGCAGGTCAAGGCGCCTGAGCGCACTTTCAAAGCGCCGCGGACGCGGAATCCGGGAGCATCGCCTGACGGCGAATCCCGTCGTCGTTTTTCGTGAGAATCAGGTCGAGATATCGACTGACGTATTCCCGGGGGTCTCCGATGAGGTCGCCGCCGATGATCATGTTGACGAAGATCGACTGAATGATCGGCGCAAAGAGGACGACGGGACGCTCGCGCACGAAGTCCGGCACGTCTTCGCGCTCAAGCAGGCCGGCCAGCAGACCGCCCTTGTTGAAGACCGGGACAACGAGCGAGGCGTAGATTCCGCGCGTGATCTCGGGCGAGCGAAGCCCCTCGCCCCAAATGACCCTCAGGACGCGCAGATTGCGCTTGGAGCGCGGCGTCCCGTCGATGAGGGGCGAAACAATCCTCAGGAACGTCTCCTTGAAGGAGAGGTCCCCGTCATGATCCCGCGCGACGTTCTCGAGGTTGCGGCGCATGACGCCCGCAAAGCCTTCGGCAAGCGCGCGAAGGAGTTCCTCCTTGCTCTTGAAGTAGTTGTAGATCGTCCCCTTGGCAACGCCCGCGCCGCGTGCGATGTCGTCCATCCTGGCGGCGCCGAAGCCCTGCTTCTCAAAGCAGTCGAGGGCGGCGGAGAGGATGCGGCGGCGCTTGTCTTCGGTTTTGACGGCCATGGCGAATGTATTCCTTGTAAGAGGCGGATCAGGAGATCTTGTGCCTGAAGAGATAGGCGGCGACGCTCATCGAGCCCAGTCCCACGAGGGCGACCGGCCAGCAGAGCGGCAGTATATCGAGAAGGCCCGCGCCCTCGAAGTAGACGGCGCGGATTGCCTGAATGCTGTATCGGAGCGGATTGAGGATCGTGATGGTCTGCATCCAGTGCGGCATGGCGCGCACGCTCGTCATGAGCCCCGAGAGAATCACCATCGGCAGCATCATCATGATGATCATGACGATCGACTGCTGAATGTTGTCCGCAACGGCCGAGACGCAGAGCCCGAGCCCCACC
>CABUOH010000141.1 GCA_902493085.1 uncultured Sutterella sp.
CTCGTTGGGCTGCCCCTGGAATAACCTCCCCAGACACAGAAATCCTGACACTCCCGCTTTCAGCGGTGTTGTGCGGCAGTTCGGACAGAGCAGGCGCGTGCTTGATTGACACCTCGCCTCTACTTGGCCGTTGCTACAATGCCAGCATCTTGAACAGCCAATTGTCTAGCCTCATGACGTCCCCAACTCTCAAGCAGGTGCCATACGGAGAGGCCTCCTTCGCCTATCTTCGCAAGGCCGGATGGGCCTACGTCGACAAAACACCGTTCATTCGGACGCTTGAGGAGTCCGGAAGCCGCTTTCATGCTCTGATGCGTCCCCGCCGTTTCGGCAAGTCGCTCTTTGCCAACATGCTAGCTGCCTATTACGACAAGGCTGCGGCTGACGACTTCGAGACGAACTTTGCCGGGACCTGGATCGCCCAACATCTGACGCCGTCGGCTAAACGCTATTTGGTCCTGAAGTTTGACTTTTCCGGCGTCGGCGGCTCTCGGGAGGCCATCACCGCCGGCTTCATCCTCAAATTGAAAGCCGGCATTTGGCAATTCGTCAAACGCTATCTTTGGGGCAATCCGCAAATTGAGGCGGTGTTGGACAAGGACCACCCGACCCCGTCGGCGCTCCTCACAGAATTCTTGACCACCGTACAGTCGCTCGTGAACGACCGGATTTTCCTGATCATCGACGAGTATGACCATCTGGCGCAACGGTTCTTTTCAAAAGACCGTGAAACCTTAGATTCCATTACGGGAACCGAAGGCTTGCTGACTAATTTCTACGCTGTCATCCAAGCGTTCTCGGAATCGCTCATAGAGCGTGCCTTCATTACCGGCGTGACGTCAATGTCGATGAACTTAGTGACCTCAGGATTGAGCCACGCGACCGACATCTCGAATTGCCCGTCGTTTTCCTCGTGCCTGGGATTCACGGATGAGGAGCTGCGCAAGCTGATCCCGGAGGTCGTGGACACGCGTCGCTATGGACGGTCCGTCGACGAAATCCTTGAGCGCATGAAGGCCCTCTACGACGGTTACCGGTTCTCGCCAGAGTCGGATGTCACGGTTGTCAATTCGTCCATGGCTCTCTACTACCTTTGTAAGACAGCAAGAGACAACTGCGAACCGCTTGATCTGATGGTTCCTTCCTTCTCAACCGGTCTTTCGAAGATAGAACCCATCCTTTCGCTCGGCAGGCCCGAGTTCGTGGAGGAAGTGGTTCTGAACGTGCTTTGGGAGAAAACGACACCGTTCGAGTCGGCTGGCGGCACGGTCGATCTCGGCGCAGACGGCAAGTTCTCCCGCGAAGGCGTGCTGACATTCCTCGTCTTCATGGGCTTCCTCACGCTTTCGGCCGCGAACAGCGGTTTCCTTGTCTGCCCGAATCCGGTCGTCAAGGAAGTGTTCTTCAAGTATTGGTTCCGGCGGCTCGGCAGGACGGAAGACTTGTCCTTCCCGCCGACGGCGCTCAAGAAGGCCGTCGACAGCCTGAAGGCGGGCGACGCCGAGCCTCTCCTTGCATTGATCACCGATCGGCTCAAGCGCTGCATTGCCGGCAATGCTCACGCGCGTCTCGACGAAACGTCGATGCTCCTTGCTGTCTCAATGGCGTTGTGCACCCAGATGGACTACCAGGTGACGGCGAAGGAGAAAGGCAGTGAGTCGGGCTGCGCACAACTGACTCTGAGGACTGCCCGGTTGAATAACGACGCTGCCGCTTGGCGCTTTGAGTTCGAGAACTCAGAGGGGACGATCGGAGGCGTGAAGGCACTGCTTGTCGCATCCCACGAAAAGCTCACGATCGGTTCAACGGCAGCCAATCAGGGCAACGCGTAGGTCGTGCCGTCATTCGCCTTAATGGAAATGCACATCTCAGCGCCGACGGCTTCGCAGTAGCGCTTGAGCGTTGAAACGGTTGCCTCCGTGTAAAGCTCCTCGAGGCTGCTGACCTCAGCCGGGCTGACGCCCAAACGAGAGGCAACGTCCTGGTGCGTCAGATGCGACTGCTCGCGAATTTTCTCAAGCATGTATTCAGCGACAAGCTGGTCGCCGCCCTCCACGACTTCGCGTTGAAGATGTTCGGGCAGGGTTGAAAGAAATTGATCGACGGTGATGTAATCGTTCATGGTTCACCTATTCAGTAATGATGAAAGCTGCCGGGTCGGCAGGCCGGGCGTCGGCTGCAGCCTGCCGAAACGAAGATTTCGTTCAGCTTGAGGCCAGTTCAATAACAACTCCCCTTGTTGCGGCGGAGAGACAACTGCAGCACGAACCCTGACCTCAACGATGCTGAAGGAATGACTCAGCGATGCGCATCCTGCCAGTCCTTCATGACGGCTTGCGCTTCGGAAAGCAGCAGTTCCAGCCTTGGCAGATGGCGAGCGCATTGCTTCGCATATGCGTCGTTCGGCTTGCTGCAAAGCACATATTCGGCGTCTCGATCACGACGACGTCCCCCTCGAGACCTTGGAAGCCTACCGTGAAGCCGTTGGCCTACCCATGCATCACTCTGTCGAATCCGGGCGCAAAGGCAACGGTCTATTTGACAGCGTAGCCGAAGCGATCAAATTTGCCGTGCACTCTTCGGCCTGCGAAGGCATGACGACGTCCGACGAGGAAATCAAGAACCTCTGGCGCTTGGCGAGAACCGAAATCACGGCCGACGAGCTCATCAGGCCATCGCCGAAGACCGCGCGGCTCGAACGCAATGACGCGGCCTTCGACTCAACGCTTTTCTCAATAGTCGTCCGGATCGAGCACTTCCTCGGCAAGGCACCGATCGATGCAGGCCAGGCGCCAGGCGGCCTCCGCCTTGTCAAGGCTGCTGTTGGCGTCAATGGCGGCCGAGGCGTCGGTGACGATGTGAACTTCAAAGCCTTCGCGGGCGGCATCGATGGCCGTGAAGGACACGCAGTAGTCGAGCGCCAGACCGCAGACCCAGACGTCGGTGATGCCGCGCTCGCGCAGACAACCCGCAAGGCCCGTCTTCGTTTCGTTGTCCGCCGCATAGAAGGCGGAGTAGCTGTCGACGCCGGCTTCCCTCCCCTTTCGCAGAATGATGTCCGCCTTGTTGACGTCGACGCCCACGATGTCCGCACCCTCGGTCCCTTCAACGCAGTGGACGGGCCAGAGCATCTGGCGGCCGTAGTACGTATCGATCTCGTCGAGAACGTGCAGCCCCGGATGGTTGACGGCAAAGGAGACGTGTTCCATCGGATGCCAGTCCTGCGTCATGACGACGCAGTCCCAGGGATGGTCTTCAAGAACGGCACGGATCACCGGCACGGCCTTGTCGCCGCCGGGAACGCCCAGCGCGCCTCCGGGCAGAAAGTCCCTCTGCAGATCGACGATGATCAGGGCGTGCTTGCGGACGGGTTGTGCCATTTCTTGATTGCTCCAGCGAGGTGGTTGACATTATCGGTACCGGACCCGCTTGGGTTCGGCAGTCCGTTGATGATTCTACGAGAGCGGACGCGCGCCGGACGATCAAATTCGCGAAAACCCCATTCTTCCGCGGGATCTCTTGAGATGGATCGAACGGACTTGGGAGAATGTCTTAGGCGGCTCACCTCAAAAAAACAATCCTGTTGATAGACTTTTTTGTTCGTGCTCCCCCACAAGGAGCGTCCGACAAACCAACAATAAGAGAGAAAAACATGACAGATATTGCTGGAGCGGTGCCCGTCATCGCCGTCGACAAGGTGCAGGCCGTCGCGCTTGCCGTCTGCACCTACTATTTCGGCGTGTGGCTCAAGGGCCGCATCGGAATCCTTTCGCGCTACTCGATCCCGAGCCCGGTCGTTGGCGGCATGTCGTTTGCCATCATCGTCTCATGCTTCGAGTACTTCAACGTCGTGAAGGTCGAGATCGATTCGACGCTGCAGACGGTCCTCATGCTGGGCTTTTTCACGACCATCGGTTTGATGGCCAGCCTTCGCGTCGTCAAGGACGGCGGGAAGCTGCTGCTAGGCTTTCTCCTTGCCGTGACGGTTCTCGTCTTCCTCCAAAACGGCATGGGCATGGCGATCGCAGACGCCATGGGCTTTGACAAGCACTACGGCATTTTGGCCGGTTCCGTCTCCATGATGGGCGGTCTGGGCACGGCCGCGGCCTTCGGTCCCTACTTTGAGGAAACGTACGGCATCACGGGCGGCACGGCCGTTGCCGTCACCGCCGCCACCTTCGGCATGGTCGCGGCCCTTCTCATCGGCGGCCCCTTCGGCGAATGGTGCATCCGCCGCTACAAGGTGAAGACGCCCGACGCCGTGAAGCAGCCCGAACCGCCGCTGCACCTCCCGGACGACATGGACACCGACATCACGGAAGAGCATGCCTCCGAAAAGCCGAGCTTCACGAATGAAATCATGCGCGCCGTCTCCGTCACGGCGCTCGCCATGGGGCTGGGCACCATCGTCTCCAACTGGCTCGGCCA
>CABUOH010000142.1 GCA_902493085.1 uncultured Sutterella sp.
CAGACGTTGGCGGAACTGACAAGGTGCGGCCAAGGCGCTCGACGAGCTGCTGGATCTGCACAACAACTCGATCCATCGCCTCATTGATGATCTCAGGCGGGAACCTCGAGTAGTTCGTCAGCTGCATGTTCTGCGTGTAGGCAACGGCAGACCCAACGACAAAGATGTTCCCCTTGACAATCGGCGTCGTCAAGACAACCGTGCCACCAGGCGTAGCAGTCTGGTCCGCATTCATCTCGACGGAATAATCCTGCCCATACACAAGCATTTTTGCCTGCGCTTCAGGATCATCAGCCGTGGCGACATACACGTCAGTCTTTTCAAAGATGAGAAAGCCGAAAGGCAATCTCGACTGTCCCTCTGACGTGAACGGCCCAGCTAATCTTTTGACGTACTCGATCATAGAAAATGGCTCCTTAGTGGAGCCATCTTCGTATGATTGGGCGAACACACGCGCACTACTGGTTCGGACCGTCGGCCATCTTCGGGGCGCGGCTGGGCTCGAGCTTATCAAGGCCCCACCAGTATTCCTGGCCCGCCGTTTTCATCGCCCACGCTTCCATCCTCGCCGTGTATCCAGGAGAACAGAAGTCCATGAGGTCGTTGTAAACCGCACGGTCAAAGACAGCCTTCGTGTACCAGAGGTTCACAAAAGGCATGTGCCCTCGCGCAAGCTTGAGCGCCTTCGCTTCCGTTGAGTTTTCCTTGTCGTACAGCCCCTCATTCACGGCAGATTTGGCGACGTCCCACGTGTCGAGAACCGTGCCAGCAACGGGGCCGAGGAACTTCAGGAAGTTCGGAGAGCCGTAGGCGTTTTTGCCGTCTACGCCTGCAAGGATCATGTCCGCAAGGAACGAAAGGCCGCCGCCCGTCGTCAACGCCTGCGCCCAGAAGTCTGTGTTGCTAAGGCTCATGTCTTGCACGTCCTTGCCCGCGATCAGTTCTTTCAGTTGAACCGAGATCGCGGCAGAGATCGTCGAGCCGACAATGACGGTGGCGGCATACTTTGCTGCGCTGGCATTCCCGCGAGTCTGCACAAGATCCTTCCCTCGCTCAAGATGCCTCAGCACAAAGCCGATCGGGAAACTCTTGAAGAGCAGGAACGAGCGCATGATTTCACCGCCGAGCGTGCCTCGTTCGCCCGCGATGTTGGAGAGAGCCCTCGTCCTCAGGTCGGGAGCAAGCGAGGCCAGACCGGACTCATCGCGCAGGAAGGCGACGTAGGTCGAAACCGCGTGATCGACGTCCCTTTGGGTGTACGGGGCGTCGATCTGCGGATCAAGACTGTCCGGATCTGGGTTGATGCCGTTCAGCGTGTCGAGGTCGACCTCTCGGATGTCCTGTCTCGTGAGAACCCGCGCGCCATTGTGTGCCTTATACGGCTTGGCGGCCTGCCACAGCTTCCAATCACGCTCAGTCACACCGAGGCGCTCCAACTGTCTCTTTTGGAAGGGCTCGAGTATGTTCCAGTCCCACGCGGACACGTTGGACATGACGCCCATCATGTTAATCATGGACGCCTGTCGAACCCCGTTAGTCCACTGGTCCAACAGGGAGAACTTCATCATCGCGTTGGCGAGCATACCCGTCCAACCCTGACCGACATTGTTCTGCCCAAAGCGATCGAGATTCGACGCAAGGGCGTCGGCCATCAGGCCCGCGCGGCGCGCGATGTCCTTGGACTCGCTGCCCCACGCCTGACAGAGGTTTGCCGTCGCCCTCAGCATAGGAACCTTGTGCAACCCAGAGGCGACAAAGTACGTTGCGATGTCGGGCAGAGAGTTGATGAACGTGCTCTGCAGTTTGCCGACAACCTCGAGGTTTCGAGCGCCGCCCATGAGACCGGCAACGAACTGTCGGTCAGGCCTGACAGAGGCGGCCTCACCATTCAGGACCGACCAGGCAGAGTCGTAGTAGTGTTTAGACACGCCGATTCGCTTCGCCTTGAGTGGCGCGAGGACACCCTGCGTTTTGCCGTTCATCTGGTCCGCTTCGGCCTGACACATGCGCTTGATGCCCATGTTCATGTTGTTTGGGTTAGGGCCCATCATCTCGAGCAGCGCCGCGTCCTTTGCCGTGCGGCGCAGGCTCCCGAGCATATTTCCGAAGAACGGACCGTGGCCGAACATCTCCTGATACTCGATGAAAGCCTCGGCGTCCTTGAAGTGGATTGACCTGTGAAGATCGCCACGGTTAGCCCTGCTAGCGCCGCCGCCGAAGCCCTCACCAGCAACAGACGAAAGCTCGAAGTTTTCCGCGCCGTTCTGAACAATGGTGTCGTAGGCTTTTGAAAGCATCTGGACGATATCCTCATCGGACATCTTTTCGCCGTTCAAGTCCACATATCGATCCTTGTCAATTCGATCAAAGACATACGAAACCCACGCCATTTGGTTGTCTCCGTATGGGTTGACATCATTGAACGTGTAGCCAAACTGATGCAGAAATCGTTGAAAGGCAGAATCACCCTTGAGGATCTCTGCAGCCTGTCTCATGCGCGCATCGTCGTGTGTCTGCGGCACGTAGTGCTCGAGCTTGCCCAGATTGCCGCCGGCGGCATTGAAGCGGTCGACCGCCGCATCAGAGAGCTTGTTCCACTTTTCGGCCACGCCCTTCGCGAGGTCAGACCCCGTGTTCACGCCATAGACTTCGCGCACGACATCGCGGGCGAAATCCCTGTCTTCCATGATCCCGAGGATCCCCTTTTGAAGGCCCTCGAGCTCGACAAGGAAGTCCGAGGCGATCTCGGCCTGAGTCGCCTGCACATAGCGATCGACCTCCTGCAGGACCTGCATACCCGCCGAGTAGCCGTGGTAGCCGCGCTTGCGAGCAGTGGCCATGCTCTTCTCAACGCGGGCCTGCGCGAGCACAGTTAAGCGAGCACGCTGTTTGATCTTCAACGCCTCTGCCATCATCGCCTCTTGGACTTCCTTGACAGCCATATCTACTCGCGCCTGTTTAGACATAGCATCCCAAGCCACCGGATCCTTAAGACGAAGCGCCGCCATTCTCGCCCGCACCTGTGCCAACAAATCTGATGCTTCTGTTGGCGTAATCTTTTTCCCGAGAGAAAGTTGTACGCGTTCGACGCACTCTTTGCGCATCTGCTTTTTACGAAAGTCCGTCATTTTTAAATCCCATTGTTGACAAGTGCACAGGCAACCGCAGTCGTAACGCCTTCCTTCGCCGTTTTCTCAAGCTCAGCCGCTCGAGCATCTTCACGAGCAATCAGCTCGGCAGCGCTAATCGCGGCAGGGTTTCCGTTTTCGTCCACAAGCGGAATCGCCATATCCGGCGAGTCGTCAAGAGCAATCAGGGCCTGACGAGTCAACTGCTTGAGTTCAGCATCGTTTTCGGAGTCACGAATTTTTGCCATGCTCTCTTTCACGATTGCTGAGTCTTTGGCTCGTTTTTCTGCATCAGCAAGGGCTTTAAAAGTCTTGACATTACCAAGATCCTGACCGATACTTTTATCAGGAGATGCGGTAGTTTCTACTGAAGGCGAGAGTGGGTGCCAGACATCCTTTGAGGTGTGGCCACGGTCGTGAGCCTGACGATCAGCTATCGTAGCTCCTGAATCCCTGTTGCTGCCGACTGAAGTCGCGGGTGGATGCCAGTCCTGAGGTTGCCCTTTGTGTAACGAGAGGAGGCCACGGTCGTGAGTCTGACGATCAAGCAACAGGGTTTCTTTTTCGGTTGGCTTTTTACTCACAAACACCGACCCTATTCGATATACTCCCGCAATCTCTTGAAACTCAACCTGTAACACAGAACGAACCAATCGACCACGTTCATCGGAATACAGCACACGTTGCAATCTTATTGCATCTTTTTTTGTACCTCGAGTTATCCTTGTCCAGTTTTTTGCTGCATCAACAATTGCTTCTTCAACATTTGTGAATCCAGCCTGTTGAAGTTCGCTTTCGTGCTTCCTAATGTGATCTCTGCTCATAGTTCCTTCTTGAAGTCGGACAGGCAATGGCTTCACACCATCAACACCATCTGGCATCACTACCAAGTTTGGATTGCCCTTCAGACCCCATACTCTATGAACACCGTCAGCACTACGACCAACTTCAATTAATTCAAGTTTTACATTTCGCTCAATTGGTGGAAGCCCCTGTTTTTGCATAGCCAAATCAATGGCATCTCGCAAAGTCTGTCCACGTCGCTCTGCCTCAAACTTGACGGCTCCAGCCAGGCTATCAGTCTTAATAAACTGCCCTTCATCAATTTCAACACCTGTTCGCTGTGAGAAGTCTCGCATTACATCGAGCTGAGAGAGCGTCGTTACGTCGCCAAACATCGATGTGCCACGGGAGTGTCAGGATTTCTGTGTCTGGG
>CABUOH010000143.1 GCA_902493085.1 uncultured Sutterella sp.
GGCCGCGTCATGTGGAGCGACATCTTCGGCGCACACGCCACGCCCCGCGCCTATCTCGTCTGGCAGCCCGTGGAGACGCTGAGCTTCAAGGGCGGCGTGTCGGCGGGCTACAAGACGCCCGAAGTGCGAAAGCTCGTCGACGGCCTCTACAACTCGAGCAACGGCTCCAACTACTACGGCAATCCCGACCTCAAGCCCGAAGAAAGCTGGAGCTACGAGCTTTCCACCACGGTGCAGGTGGGCGGCGTCGCCTCCGTCACCTTGGGCGGCTTCTTCACGCAGTTCAAGAACAAGCTCGATACGGAAGAATTCGAAGACGACAATTACCGCGCAATCAACCACGGCCGCGTCGAATCGAAGGGCGTCGAACTCCTCTTCAAGACCGTGCCGGTCTGGAACACGCGCTTTACGGGCGGCTACACCTACACGCATGCCGAGATCACCAAAGGCGATGATGAAGGCAAGCGTCCGAACGAGCTTCCGCGCCACGTGCTCACCGCCCGCGTCGACTGGGCTTCGGGTCCCTTCACGGCCTACGTGAAGAGCTCGTCGAAGTTCGACATGGCGGTCTCGGATCCGGGCGGCAAGGGCAAGCGCAACGCCCCCAAGTATGAGGATTACACGATCGTCGACATCGGCGGCAGCTGGACGCCGATGAAGAACCACGTCATCGCCTGGGCCGTCAACAACGTGCTCGACAAGGACACGGCTGTCTTCGAGCAGTCGGGTTCGAGCTGGAACTACATCTACAGCAACTACGTCGAGGGACGCAATCTCTGGCTCTCCTACACGTATTCCTTCTAAGGCGCACGAGCGCCGCATGAAGGGGGCCGCGGACGCTCCCGCCGGCTCCGCCCAAACGGGCGGCGCCGGCCCGGGCGCCCGGGGCCCGTCCGTCGTCATGAATAACCCGCAGGGATCCAACCCGCAGAGATCTAACCCGCAAAGGAAACACTTATGGAATGGATGAAGGAAACCGTCGACTACGTGATCTTCGGCATTCTCGGCCTCATGGGCTTCATCGCGCTCTGGCTCACGATCGAGCGCATGCTCTTTCTCAAGCGCTATCAGCCCGGGCACTATGAATCGGAGGAGGAGCGTAGCATCGCGCTCACGAAGAACTTCACGACGCTCTACATCATCTACTCGAACGCGCCCTACGTGGGGCTTCTCGGCACCGTGATCGGCATCATGCTCACCTTCTACGACATGGGGAGCACGGGCGCGATCGACGCGGGCCAGATCATGACCGGGCTCTCGCTCGCCCTCAAGGCGACGGCCCTGGGGCTTGCCGTCGCCATTCCGACGCTCATCGCCTACAACGGCCTGCAGCGCGCGATGAACGTCGCCGCGCAGCGCCGCGCCTGAACGGAGAGCGGCCATGACGATTGAAATTCCGAAGAAGGAGCCGCTCAACATCGTGCCCTTCATCGACATCATGCTCGTGCTCCTCGCGATGGTGCTCTCCGTCTCCACCTTCATCGCCAAGGGCGAGATTCCTATTTCGCTGCCCGAGTCCCGAAACGCGCAGGCGCAGGTGCAGACCGCCGACGAAGTCCTCATTCAGGTGACGGGCGAGGGGGCTCTCCATTGGAACGGCGAGGAGACCACGCACGAAGGCGTTGAGGAAAAGCTCAAGACCCTTTCGCGCGACGTGCGCCTCGTGCTTCGCATCGACCGCGCAACGAGCTTCGAGCACTTCATCCGTCTTCTCGACATGATCAAGGGCGTTCATCATGAAAACTTCGTCATTGCCGCCGAAAAGCGGAACTGAGACCCGCACGGCCTTCGCGGCCGCCTGCGCGCTTTATTTCCCGTGCATGGCGCTCGCCGTCTGGGGCGCTTCGCTCGCGCCGTCGCCCGCCGTGCCCGCAGCGGGCGACATCATGCTCGCCGTCGCGCACTTTCAAAGCGAGGCCGTCGCGGCCCCCGCGCCTGCGGCCGAGGCGGCGCCCGCTCCTGAGCCCGTCGCTGAACCCGTTGCCGAACCCGAACCGCAGCCCGAACCCGAGGCCGTGCCGGAGCCGGAACCCGAGCCGGAACCTCTGCCGGAACCCGAACCGGAACCCATTCCGGATCCCATTTCGGATCCGGAGCCTCCGCTCCCGGCTCCGGTGCCCGAACCCAAGCCTGAGCCCAAGCCCGAACCCGTTGAGGTCGTCAAGCCCGTCAAGAAGGTGACCGAGGCGCGCAGGCCGCCCGAAAAGCGGCGTGTCGAAAAAGACAAGCGCCCCGACCGTCCGCGTCGGGAGAATCCTGCTCCCGCCCAAGCGCAGGGTGCGCCCGCGCCGCAGACGGCTCCGGCTGCGTCTGCGCCCGCAGTCGCTTCCGAACCCGAACTTCTCGTGGCGGGCCGCGACGGCGATCCGTTCCTGGGCCAAGTGCGCGAGGCCGTCCTCTCCACGCTCGAATATCCGCGCCAGGCGCGGCGCATGCGCCGCGAGGGCACCGTCACCGTGCAGTTCGTGATTTCGCCCGAGGGCCGCGTGAGCGGCATCCGCATCCATGAGGGGAGCGGCCACGAAATGCTCGACCGCGAGGCCTGCGCGGCCGTTGCTCGCGCGGCTTCGCTTTGGGGGCAGCCCGGCCGAACCGTTCGCATCCGCATGCCCGTGGTCTTCACGCTCCGAAAGGGAGGCGCATCATGAGGGGGCTCAAGTTCATGAGGGGTTCCCTTAAAGGCGCATGGGCAACGCCGGTTTGCGCCGCACTGCTTTCGGCGCTGATCGGGCAGGCTCATGCCGCCGAGTCCGCATCCGAAATGTCCGAAGTTTCTTCAAGCGTCTGCCGCGCCACGCTTTTGACGGAGGGCGTCACGCCTGGCGGCACGCGTCCCGTCACGGTCTTCTACGTCACCGACGGTGCAAGGCTGGGGCCTGCGGTCGACGGCGTCTGCAGGCTCCTTGCCGGTACGAAGGGCGCTTCATCCGACTGCGCCGTGGCGGCCGTCGACGTGCCCGACCGCACGGCCTTTCTGACGCCCACGGCCTCGAGGCTAGGGCGCAACGGGCTCGATACGGGCAAGGCGCCCGAGGGCGGCCGTTCGGCCGAACTCATTGACTGCCTCGAAAAAACCGTGAAGCCCGCGGTCTCCCGTGCGCTCGAGGGACGCGAAATCCGTCACGCGCTCATGGGGCATTCCTTCGGCGGCCTCTTTGCGCTCTCGACGATGGTGTCGCGCCCCGACCTCTTTGACGCCTGGGTTGCGGCCGACCCGTCGCTTTGGTGGGACGGCGGCGTTCTTTTGAAGCGCCTTGAAGCCCGTGCGGGCGCGGGTGATCCCGACGCCTTTCTTTATGTTGGCTTTGCCACGGCCTTGAGAAAAATCGAAGGCACGACGGCCGAGCGCAATCTCACCCAAGCCGAACGCTTTCGGAAGGCGCTCGAAGGCTTTGCCGGCCCGAACGCCCGCCTTCAGGTCGACGACTATCCGCGCGAGACCCACGGCACGATTGCGGTGCCCGTCTTTCACGAGGCGATGAAGCGCCTCCTCATTGGGGAGGCGCCCGGACGGACGAAATGAGTCCGGCGTTCCAAGCCTCAAAACAACAATGCCCGGCCTTCGAAGGAAGCCCGGGCATTGCTTTACGGCGTGCTGCGGAAAGTCAGCAGCGCTCGCGTCGATTAAAAGTCGACGCGCATCGTGGCCTCAATCGCATGATTCTGGCGGCCGGCGTCGCCCGCCGAGAGACCGTAGCTCATGCCGAGGTTGAGGTTCTTGTAGGTCGACATGTAGCCCACCTTGAGGTCGCCAACGAAGCTTCCCGAAACGTCGTAGTCGATCGAATCGGTGGTCGAGGAGCCCTGAAGCGTGTAGCTCGATTCGGTGTCGCCGAAGCGGCCGCGGACCGTGAGGTCGACGTAGGGCTTGACTTCAAAGGTCTGGAACATGAAGGCGGGCGTCTGAACCGTCACGCCGACGGGCACTTCAAAGATCGTGGCCTTGTCTTCGGAGACGTCGAAGAGCTTCGTGTCGCCCGCGGCGATCTCATAGTCGTCCATGTCGACGATCGAGATGCGAGCGCCGGCGTGCGGCGTGAGCGTGAAGGCGCCCGTCTTGAATTCGCGCTCGGCGCGAACGCCGGCGGAAAGCGCCTTGGCCTTGAGTTCGGAGGCGAGTTCAAGGCCGCCCACCTGCATCGTCACGTCGCCGTCGGTCGTCACGTAGGAGAGCGTTCCGATGACGTTCGTTTCGCCGTACATGCGCGAGCCCCAGAGATGCAGGCCCACGTTCGTCACGTCGGTCGAGACCGGGAGCACGTCGCCTTCGCCGTCGGCTTCGCCCGACTGGTAGGAGGCGGCCGCACCG
>CABUOH010000144.1 GCA_902493085.1 uncultured Sutterella sp.
CCTTGAGCGCTATCGCGAAGTCGTCGACCAGATGCTTGCCGACGGGCGCGCCTACTACTGCTACGCCACGCCCGAAGAGCTCGACGCCATGCGCGAGGATCAGAAGGCCAAGGGCCTCAAGCCCCGCTATGACGGCCGCTGGCGTCCTGAAAACTGCCAGGGCAAGCCCATCCCCGAAGGCGTCAAGCCCGTCATCCGCTTCCGCAACCCGGACGAAGGCGCCGTCACCTGGAACGACGCCGTCTACGGCACGATCACAGTCTCCAACAGCGAACTTGACGACCTGATCATCATGCGCAACGGCATTCCCACGTACAACTTCGCCGTCGTCGTCGACGACTGGGACATGGAAGTGAGCCACGTGATCCGCGGCGCGGACCACATCAACAACACGCCCCGTCAGATCAACATCTATCGTGCGCTCGGCGCCGAAGTGCCGGTCTTCGCGCATCTACCGCTCATCAACGGCCAGGACGGCCAGAAGCTCTCGAAGCGCCACGGCACCGTCTCCGTGCTCGAATACGAACGCCAGGGCTACCTCCCCGAAGCCGTCTTCAACTACCTCGCCCGTCTCGGCTGGGGTCACGGCAACATGGAAAAGTTCACCCGCGACGAGCTCGCCGAAGTCTTTGAGCTGTCCGACTGCTCCCGCGCCGCTGCCCGCATCGACTGGAAGAAGTTCGATTGGCTCAATCAGCAGTACATGAAGGAAGCCGACGCCAATCGTCTGGCCGACCTCACGAAGGCGCGCATCGAAGCCCGCGGCGGCAAGGTCGAGGGCGGTCCCGATCTCGCAGCCGTCTGCGAACTTCTGAAGTCCCGCTCCGCGACGCTTGAAAAGCTCGCCGACGCCGCCCTCTTCTTCTACGTCGAACCCAAGGTCAACGAGGAAGAAGCCGCCAAGGTGCTCGCCGAAGGCGGCCGTGAAGCCCTCAAGCTCTTCGGCGAAAAGCTCGAAGCCGTCGCCGACGTGACGCCCGAAGCCGTCTACGGCTGCATCCAGGCCGTGATGGAGGAACAGGGCATTGCGATGAAGGTTCTCGCCAATCCGCTTCGCGTCTGCGTCTGCGCGGCTGAGCGCACCCCGCAGATCGACAAGACCCTCTGTCTCATCGGCAAGGAAGAAGTGCTCGCCCGCATCGCCCGCGCACTCTGATTTCCGCCGGTCTTGACAGACTGATCCTGCAAGCTCCGTTCGACAAACCTCGGGCGGAGCTTTTTTCCGGCCTTATTGCGAAGAGTCTTGACTTAGCGCAAACTTCAATTCGCCGCGTCTCAAAAAACAGCGTATAGTTCAACTCCTACGCAACAGCGTCCCTATCGTCTAGTGGTCCAGGACCGCAGCCTCTCACGTTGCTAACGCGGGTTCGAACCCCGCTGGGGACGCCAACTCAGCCTCCGCAGTTTTTGAACTGTCGGGGGTTTTGTTTTTTCCGGGATTGTCGTTCGCGCATCTTGGAAAGATTCTGCCGCGCGAACGACTCAGCCAACAGGCTCAGAGCCCGCCCGCGAGCAGTGCGAGGACGCCGCCGTGGGCGCGCGCACGTGAGGCGTGCACGGGCTGCCGCACGGCTTGAACGGACGAAGTACGGGAGGAACGGGTGGAACGAGGCTTTTCGCCGGCCTTTCGCACGCGCACGGTGCCGTCGGCCTCCACGACGAAGTCCACGCAGGAACAACCTTCCTCGAGCCCGAGAAAGTCACGGATTTCCTTGGGGATCGTCACCTGTCCCTTGATTGTCAAACGATGCGACATATGCTTCTCCTTCATGCGGATAAAAGGTGGATGGGTGTGCATGCCGCAGAAGCTTTTCCGACCAGGAGACGCTCATCCTCGATGAGGTCGGTGAACCCGGATGCGAAAAAGCCTCCCGCAGCGTGCACGCATGTCGAGAGGCATTGCCATTCTCCGTATGTTTGTCGGTGCGCGATGAGCTACCGGCCACATGGCCTCCCGCGGAGGCCACCACCTTGCCCGGAGGCGGGCAGGTTGGCGTGAGGGCTTTTAGGAAAGCCCCCATCTCTTCATGCTGTTGAAGAACTATACACGCCCAAGCATACCGCCGCAAGGCGCCTACCATGGATAGGTGATGGGCAAAGTGCTTAGGAGAAAGTCCTTAGCGGGGCGTTGGGTCAATTGCGCAGGCGGGGAAATCCGCAGAGAAGCACCGCCGTCTGGCGCGGCTTTCGCACCGTCTCGCGTTCAAAGACGCGAAGCTCCTCGGTCTTGCCCGAAGCGTTGCTTCGCTCGCGGTAGGGCGTATCAAAGATCGGATCGCGGTTGCGCTGAGAGGGCGGCACGTAGGCGCGGGCGCGCTCTCGGGCCAAGCGTTCGTCCTCGGGCGTATCGATGCGCTCGGCCTCACGCTCTCCGCGCCGCTCCGGACGAGAGCCCGAAGCACGGCGCATTTCCGCACGGGCCTGGCGGGAAAGCGGATGCAGGGGCTTCTGATCGAAGGTCTGCTTCGTCAGCTTCTCGATGGCGTCGACAAGACGGGCATCCTCGCGCGTAGCAAGCATCATGGCAAGGCCGTGAGAACCCGCGCGGCCGGTTCGGCCGATGCGGTGAACATAGTCCTCGGCGCTGAACGGCACATCGTAGTTGATGACGCAGGGAAGCTCCTTGATGTCCAGACCGCGCGCCGCGACGTCGGTCGCCACGAGAACGTGGATGGCGCCGGACTTGAAGCCGTCGAGCGCGGCCTGACGCTCTTCCTGCGTCTTGTCGCCGTGAATGGCGTCGGCATTGATGCCGACGCGCTCGAGCGTTCGCGCAAGCCGCCTGCAGGTGATCTTCGCATTGACGAAGACGATGACCTGCTCGAGCGGCTTGTTTTCAGGGCCGCGCGTCTTGAGAATGTCGATGAGCACATCCGTCTTCTCGCGATCGGTGACCTGGAAGACCTCCTGCGTGACGGTGTCGGCCGTCTGATTCTGACGGGCGACCTCGATCATGAACGGATCGGGCTTGAGGAAGTTCTTCGCGAGCTTGGCGATGTCGGGCGAGAACGTGGCCGAGAACATCAAGCTCTGACGATTGGCGGGCAAGAGCTTGAGAATGCGGCTGATGTCCGGCAGGAACCCCATGTCGAGCATGCGGTCGGCCTCGTCGAGCACAACCACTTCAACCTGAGAGAGATGCGTCGCGCGCTGCTCGATGTGGTCGAGCAGGCGGCCCGGCGTCGCCGTCAGAATCTCAACGCCGCGGCGAAGCATGTCGGACTGCGGACGAATGTCGACGCCCACGCGAAGCGGCGTGTCGGCCGCATACTGCGTCATGTTGGCCGAGACCTGATCGGCAAGCTCGCGAGTCGGCGTCAGAATGAGCGCACGCACCGGATGGCGGGCGGGCGACATCGACGTGTTCGCATGCGGCAGAATGCGGGCGATGAGCGGAAGTCCGAAGCTCGCCGTCTTGCCGGTACCCGTCTGGGCAGCACCCATCACGTCCCCGCCCTTCATCACCACGGGAATGGCCTGAAGCTGAATCGGCGTCGGCTCCTTGTAGCCGATGCGTTCGATGGCGGACATGATGCGGGAGTCGAGATTGAATTGTGCAAACGATGACATGCTGCTGGCGGTCTCTTGAATGGCTCTAGAGTGAGAACTGCAGGCCTCGAGGACATTCGTCACGCCTGCAGGCGGCGGCGCAAAAGCACTTGCTGAACGCCTGAAAACCGTTATTTTAGCGGGATTCCGCACACGGCGCAGACGATGCGCTCGTTCGACGAACCGCATCGGAGGCCCGAAAATGCGAAAAGGCTCCCGCAGGAGCCTTTCCGAAGATGCCGTCGAGAACGGCCTCAAGGGGATCAGTTCTCGTTGAGGTAGTCGCGCAGGCGTTCCTGGAATTCAGGGCTGCGCAGCTTGCGGATGGCGGCGGACTCGATCTGTCGCACGCGTTCGCGGGTCAGACCGAGCGCGTGGCCCACTTCCTCGAGCGTGTGATCCTTGTTCGTGCCGATGCCGTAACGAAGACGAAGCACCTGAGCTTCGCGCGGCGCAAGCTCGTCGAGCGACTTCTTGATGCACTCGATCATCGAGCGGTCCTGGAAGGCGCGGCTCGGATCGTCATGCTCGTCGCCGCGGACGAAGTCGAGCTTCGTCGCATCCTCGTCGTCGCCGATCGGCGCGTCGATCGATTCCACGCCGCGCATGGCCTGCGTGAGAAGCTGCACCTTGGCGAGCGGCAGCTCGGCGAGGTCGGCGAGCTCCTGCTCGGTGGGCTGACGGCCATGCTCCTGCAGGAAGTGCTGCTTGTGACGGCGGATCTTGTTGTAGGACTCCGTC
>CABUOH010000145.1 GCA_902493085.1 uncultured Sutterella sp.
GCGGGTGTCGCGGCCGTCGATGCGGGGTTCGCCGTTGAGGATGTTGGAGCGAACGAGCTTGGCTTCGAGTTCGAAGAGGATGCCGTGGACTTCGTTCATGTCCGGAGCTTCGGTGCCGGCGGCTTCGGCGTCGGCGACGAGCTGGGCTTCGCAGGCGGCATAGACTTCGCGGAGCTTTTCCGTGCGGGCCTGCTTGGAACGGATGGCATATGCTTCCTTGAGGCCGGCGTCGCAGATTTCGACGATGCGGGCAACGAGGGCTTCGTTCTTCGGAGCGGGCTGCCAGTCCCAAGCCGGCTTGCCGGCTTCGGCGACGAGCTCGTTGATGGCCTGGATGCAGACCTGCATGGCCTTGTGGCCGGCCATCACGGCTTCGAGCATCGTCTTTTCCGGAAGGATGTCGGCCTCGGATTCAACCATGAGGACGGCGCGTTCCGTACCGGCGACGACGAGGTCGAGGCGGGAGGTCTTGAGTTCCTCGGTGGTCGGATTGATGACGAGTTCGTCGTTGATGTAGCCGACGCGGCAGGCGCCGATCGGGCCGCGGAACGGGATGCCGGAGATGGCGAGGGCGGCGGAGGCGCCGATCATGGCCGGAATGTCCGGATCAACGGCGGGGTCGGCGGAGAGGACATGAATGATGACCTGGACTTCGTTGAAGAAGCCGTCCGGGAAAAGCGGGCGGATCGGTCGGTCGATCAGGCGGGAGGTAAGCGTTTCCTTTTCGGACGGGCGGCCTTCACGCTTGAAGAAGCCGCCGGGGATCTTGCCGGCAGCGTAGGTCTTTTCAATGTAGTCGACGGTAAGCGGGAAGAAGTCCTGGCCGGGCTTCGTTTCCTTCTTGGCAACGACCGTGGCGAGCACCACCGTGTCGTCCATCTGGCAGACGCAGGCACCCGTGGCCTGACGGGCGATTTCACCCGTGGTGAGCGTCACGTCGTGGTTGCCGAAGCGGAAGGACTTGGACACTTTGTTGAACATCGTCATGATGTGTTCCTCTGTGCATGGTCGTCGTCGCTGACGTTGCTCATCAACTTTCCGGCGCAAGAGCCTTTTGAGTTCGAAGCTCTTTGGCACGCTGCGGCATCAGCTCCCCTTGATCCTCTCATTCCCTTGTGCAGGAAGGGAGGGAAGCTCATGTCGCAACGCGGTAGCCTCGCGTGGAAAGAAAGTGTGCCGTCAACGATCGACGTGGGTTTTAGATGCGACGACGGCCTGTCGTCGTTCGGCAGGCCGTTGTCAGGGAGAAATGTTCCGTCTTACTTACGGAGATTGAGGGCTTCAATCAGGGCGCGGTAAGCATTGAGGTCGGTGCGCTTGAGGTAGTCAAGCAGCTTGCGGCGGCGGGAGACCATACGGAGAAGGCCGCGGCGGGAGTGGTGATCCTTGGCGTGAACCTTGAAGTGGTCCGTAAGGTGGTTGATGCGGGCGGTGAGAAGAGCAACCTGCACTTCGGGAGAGCCGGTGTCGCCTTCAGCGCGCTGGAACTTGGCAACGATCTCAGACTTGTTCATTTCAACGGACATTTGTTTTCCTGAATAAAGAAAAAGGTATGGAAACTTGCGGACACGAGCGTTGAGACTCGAGCCGTGAAAGCGGAGATTGTACCGACTGCAGGGGCTCGGTGCAAGTGTAAAGCAAGGAAAATTTCTCACAAGGCGCGGCGGGGTTGAAAACCGGGTGCCGGCCTTGATGTTCAAGGGCTCGAACGGGTTCGGGAACGGAATGAAGAACGCCGCGTCCCCGGGAGGGGCGCGGCGCTTCGGAAGCATCGTCTCGGTTAGCGTTCGTCGCTCAGGCGGTAGCGCTTTTCAAGCCATCCGACGAGCTGGCTGATCGTAAGCGTCATGATGAGGTAGAGGATGGCGACACAGGTCCAGATTTCCATCGTCCCGTAGGTTTCCGCGATGACGAGTTGACCGGAGCGGGTCAGTTCCTCGAAACCGATGACGGACACGAGAGAGGAGTCCTTCAGCATGGCGATGAATTCGTTGCCAAGCGGCGGAATGATGCGCTTGACGGCTTGGGGCAGCACGATGTAGCGCATCGTCTGCGGATAGGTCATGCCGAGCGAGAGACCGGCGCGCATCTGGCCGAGCGAGATGGATTGGATGCCTGCGCGGAAGATTTCGGCGATGTAGGCACCGGAATTGAGCGAGCAGGCCGCGACGGCGGCGATGTACGGGTCGATGCGCTCGCCGACGATGTTCGGCAGGGCAAAGTAGATGATGAAGATCTGAATCAGGAGCGGCGTGCCGCGGATCACGTCGACATAGATTTTTGCGGGCCATCGGAAGAGGGGACTCTTCGAGAGCTGCGCAAGACCAAGGAAAAGGCCGATGATCAGGCCGAGACCAACGGAGAGCGCGGTGATCTCAAGCGTCAGGCCCGCCCCCTTGAGCAGAAGGGGAAGGCTGTTGGTGATCAGGGATAAATCAAATTCCATGACGAGTGACCTCTAAGCTGATTGTGGTTTGCGTCCAGCCCCGGACGAAGAGCGGGGGAGGCTCTCCATGAGGGGAGATGTCCGGTGCGGCATGCAATGGTAAAAGTGTAAGGCAAAATTTGCTGAATTTTACAGACAGGCGACCGCGATGTCTAACCGCAGAGGCCAAACCTTGAGCCGTCTCAAAGAAATGCCGGCACGTTCCTTGCGGAAGCATGCCGGCATGGCTGCGTCAGGCAGTCTGGATGGAGCGTAGGACCGACTGAAATCAGTTCTTGCCGAACCACTTCTCGTAGATCTTGTCGTATTCGCCGTTGGACTTCAACTTGGCGAGCGCGGCGTTGACCTCGTCCTTGAGAGCAGCCTTGTCCTTGCGGAAGACGAAGGCGAAGTCGTCGGCGGAATAGGTTTCAGGCTGATGCACGAGCTGCGTGCCCAGCTTGGGCTGCTGCGTCATGATGTAGGCCGTCACGGGACGGTCGTTGATCACGGCATCGCTGCCGCCGATGGAAAGGTCGAGAATCGCTTCGCCTGCGGTGTTGAACGTCACGATCTTGGCGCCCTTGACCTTCTTGGCGGCGTTGTGGCTCGTGGTGCCGATTTGAACGCCGATCGTCTTGCCTTCAAGATCCTTCATGGTCTTGACGGCGCCGGCTTTGGCCTTCGTCGTGACGAGGGAGAGTCCGGAAGTGTAGAACGGATCGGAGTAGAGAACGCGCTTCTTGCGCTCTTCGGTGATGGAGAAGCCTGCGGCGCCCATTTCGACGGTGCCCGAGAGCATGGCCGGAATGATGGCGTCGAAGCTGAGAACCTGGAACTCGATCTTGGCGCCGAGCTCCTTGCCGACGGCGCGCACGAGATCCATTTCAAAACCGGAGACTTCACCCGTCTGGGTGTTGACGAATTCAAAGGGCGGGAACGTCGGTTCCGTCGCCACCTTGATCAGGCGTTCGGCGAACGCGTTGGCGGACATGCCGCCGAGAACGGCGGCGCTCATGAGGACGCCGGCGAACGTCTTGAAGCCGGCTTGTGCGAGCTTGAATTGCATTTGTAAGGCCCTCCGGGGCTTAGGGTGGGAGCTTTTCGGCTCCCGGTTTTTTTATACCGTTCGCTTGAACGGCCCGAGAGTTCCTAGGCTGCAGGGGGATGCGGCTTCGGACGTAAGAAAATCGTTTGAGTCGGCCTTGTGCGTCGGACTGTTGCTTATGACTGCCTCACCGGACTGCGGGTGACGTGAAGGTTTTCCTCGGTTCGGCCCCGCTCCGCGCTGACAGCGCGGAGCAGGGGCTGTGCGTGAGAGGCGTTCAGTCGATTACTTGGCGAACCACTTGTCCTCGATCTTGGCGAATTCGCCGGACTTCTTGAGTTCTTCGAGAGCGGCGTTGAGCTTCTGGAGCAGTTCTGCGTTGCCCTTCTTCACGGCGAAGCCGAAGTATTCGGCGTCGGCCACGTCGGTGGAGAGCTGAAGGTTCTTGGCAACGCGCGGCTTCGTCTTCAGGAAGTAGGCGAGGACGGGACGGTCGAGCACGACGGCATCGGAGTTCTTGACGTTGAGGTCCATGAAGGCCTCGCTCGTCGTGTTGAAGGCGGAGACGCGGGCGCCCTCGACGTTCTTCGCATAGGCGGCACCCGTCGTGCCGATCTGCACGGCGAGCGTCTTGCCCTTGAGGTCGCCGAAGCCCTTGATCTTGTCGGCATCGGCCTTGCGGATCAGATAGGAGAGGCCCGACTGGTAGTAGGGCGAGGTGAAGTCAACCTTCTTCTGACGTTCTTCGGTGATGGAGATGCCAGAAGCAATCACGTCGATCGTGCCGGCGGAGAGTGCCGGGATGAGCGCGTCAA
>CABUOH010000146.1 GCA_902493085.1 uncultured Sutterella sp.
CGCCCGACGTGATGGCGCAGGTTCAGGAGGGCCTCTCGCACGAGGAGCGCGCACAGCTGCGCGCCGCCATGTCTTATCCGGAGGAGAGCGTCGGCGCACGCATGGACTTCGAGATCGTGTCGATCCGAGAGGAGACGACGATCGAACTCGTGCTCCGCTATCTGCGCCGCTTTGAGACGCTCCCGGACCATACCGACCAGGTCTTCGTGGTGGACAGGCTCGGGCATCTCAAGGGCACGCTGTCGCTCTCTCAGATTCTGACGACGGATCCTGCGGTTCCCGTCAAGGATCTGATGCACACCGACATGCTGACCCTCAATCCGCTCGAGGATTCAAGCGACGCCGCTCAGGCCTTCGAGCGATACGACCTCGTGAGCGCCCCCGTGGTGGACGAGGCCGGCCGTCTGGTGGGCCGCCTGACGGTCAACGAGATCGTCGACGTGATTCGAGAGGAAAGCGAAGAGGATGCGTTTGCGGCCGTCGGCCTCGACGACGAGCAGGACATCTTTGCCAGCGTCTGGGAGGCCGCGCGAAGCCGCTGGCTCTGGCTCGGCGTCAATCTCTGCACCGCATTCTTCGCCTCGCGCGTGATCTCCGCCTTCGACGGCACGATTGAGCGCGTGGTCGCGCTTGCCGCCCTGATGCCCATCGTGGCCGGCATGGCCGGCAATTCGGGCAATCAGACGCTCACGCTTTTGGTGCGGTCGCTGGCCATGGGCCAGGTGACCGAGGCCAACAAGTCGGACCTCATCAAGAAGGAGGTTCTCGTCTCCATCATCAACGGCATCCTGTGGGGCGCAATCGCGGGACTGTGCGCCTGGGGGCTGTACTGGGATTCGCCCGAGGGCAGAATGCTGGGCCTCGTGATGTTCCTCGCCATGCTTCTCAACATCATTCAGGGCGCCGTGGTCGGTTTGGCCGTTCCGCTCATTCTGCGCTATTTTGGACGCGACCCGGCCATGGGCGGGTCGGTCCTTCTCACCTTCACGACCGACTCCGGGGGCTTTCTCATCTTTCTGGGACTCGCCACCTTCTTCTTTGCGTCGTAAGGACCGCGGGACTGCGTCGGAAAGTCCAGCCTGGGACTCAAAGGTCGCCGAAAAGGCGCTTGAGATCGTCGGCGCTCTTTTTTCGGGCGGCCGGCGCATCGCCCTCCGTTTTGGAGATTTCGCGGATCGTGTAGTTTTCCTCGATTTCATCGTGCCAGTAGCTGCCCGGTGAGCCCGAATTGAGAAAGCGGTCGGCGGCCTCCGGGCCGATGTTCTCGACGCGCACGAGCCTGTGCGTGTCGAACTCGACGTCAAGATGGCGCGCTCTGATGTCGTAGCCTGCGGACAGAATGCCGCCGCGGTGAATGGATCTGCGTTTCATGCCGGGATGTCCTGAGAGGTTCGAAAACGATGGATGACTCCATTGTATGCCCGATGCCTGGACTCGCCGACGAGGGGAAACGCTTTGATGAAAGCGCCGCATGTTTGTGCCGGGCCATGCTTTGGCGCAGTTCCCAACTTGTGAAGGCCCCAACTTGAAATTGGGCGTGCTTTTTTGTTAGCATCGCCCCCTAATCGAATACTAAAAAGGATTTGAGGCTCCTTCGGGAGCAGGAGACGCCGCTGTTCTCCCCGCCGTCAGCCCTCCCCCAGGCTCTGATGTGCGGCTCGCAATACAGACTTCATGATATTCAGCAGACAGCCTCGACAGTGCCGGAAGCTTCCGGCGGAGAAATTTAGGATTTCACACTTCATCTCGGCAAGCGCCCTTGCCGTGACGCTCGGTGCGGCCGCGCTCTGGCCCGATTCGGACTTTGCGAGCACGGCCCCGTCGCTTGCGCGCGCGCAGGAGGACTTGGTCGTCCGTTCGGCCATCAAGCCCTCCGATGAGGCGCTCTCGGGAATGGCCCCTTCCTTGACGCTGCTCGAGGGGACTGCGAAGACGCAGGCGGCTGCTGAAGAAACGCCGGAAGTGCTGACGGTTGAGGACAATGCCGTTCATGAAGGAAGCCCCCGGCATCTCGTGGCCGAATACATCAGCCGAACATTCCGCATTCCGATGCGGGAGGCCCGTCAGATCACGGACTGGGCCGTGGAGATCGGCGAGGCCCGGGATCTTGATCCGCTTCTCATTCTCGCCGTCATCGGCACGGAGTCGAGCTTCAAGCCGAAGGCCAGGTCGCACGCCGGTGCCGAAGGCCTGATGCAGGTCATGACCAGCGTTCATGAAGCGAAGTTCGATGCCTTCGGGGGACGCGAAGCCGCCTTTGATCCCTATGCGAACATGGTGGTCGGCACCGACATTCTGTCCTATCTGATTCAGCGCACGGGCAGCGTCAGGCGCGCCCTCAAGTGGTACAGCGGCGCGGCCAATCTTGACAATGACCGGGGGTACGGCGCGCGCGTGATGCGCGAGCACAGCCTGCTCGCCGTGGCGGCCGAAGGTCGCACGGACGCGGCCGTGAAGCTTCACCGCGCGGGCAAGTCGGCCAAAAGCGATGTCGGCAATGCCGCAAGACTCGGCTTTGCGCGCTGGGTCAAGCTTTCCGGCAATGCCCCCCGCGCCCGCAACGCCGGCATGCAGGGCGAACGGCCGAAGGCGTCCTGAACGCTCCTGATTCTCCTAGCGCTCCCCGTAGTCGCCCGTCAAAGTGTTGAGCCAGACGGCCGCGGCGATGCCGGCGGTTTCCGTTCTCAAGACGCGGGGTCCCAAGAGCACGGCGAGCCATCCCGCTTCTTCGGCCAGCGCGATTTCCTCGGGCGAGAAGCCGCCCTCCGGCCCTACGGCGAAGGCAACCGAATGTTCCCCGCCTGAGAGCCGCGTGCCCTTCAGGGCGCCGGGCGCAAGCATGAGCCTTCGGTCGGCCTCCGTCTGCGTCATCGCCTCCTTGAAGGAGGCGGCGGCGCGAATGCCGGGGACGACGTTGCGTCCGCACTGCTCTGCGGCCGATACGGCAATGTCGCGCAGCTTTTGGATGCGCTTGTCGAGCCGATCGCCGGCGAGCTTCGTCACGCTGCGCGCGGCGGGCGTCAGCACGATTTCCGAGACGCCCGTCTCGACGGCCTTTTCCACGATCCAGTCCAGCTTGTCGGGTGAGACGAGCGCCTGCACGAGCGTCATGCGCACGGGAGGTTCGACGCGCGGCGTCTCCGTCGAGGCGAGTGCGACGTAGGCGCCTTGCTGATCGAACCGGATGGAGCCGCGCCACTGGCATCCCGTCCCGTTGAAGACGACCACCTCTTCGCCCGTGCGAAGACGAAGGGCGCGGCCGGCGTGATGGGCGGCCTTCGCCGGCAGAACGACTTCGGCCTTTTCGGCGAGGGCTTTGTTGAGTTCATCGGCATCGACGTCGACGTAAAAGCGCGGGGCTGCCATGGGTGCTCCGTAAAAACTGGAATGAAAACTTGAGGACATGCGGTTTTGACGCATGCGGGATCCGTGTTCGGAGCGACGTCCGACGCCGGTGCGAACGGGTGAGCCCCTCCTTTTGTTGCTAAAATAATAGATTAAGTCAGACTGCGGCGCATCAGCCTGCGAGGCATGGGCCGCATTGCTTTTTCGGGGTTTACCTCCTTCCGGTTTTCTTCAATCCGCTCACAGAAATACTATGACCTCTCAAGCCTCTGCTCAGATGATGGCCAACGCGATCCGCGCCCTCAGCATGGACGCCGTCCAGAAAGCCAAGTCCGGTCACCCGGGCATGCCCATGGGCATGGCCGATATCGCGACGGCCCTCTGGTCGCGTCACCTTCGTTTCAATCCGACGAATCCGAAGTGGACCGGCCGCGACCGCTTCATCCTCTCGAACGGCCACGGCTCGATGCTGCAGTACGCGCTGCTGCACCTCACCGGCTTTGATCTTTCGATCGACGATCTGAAGGCTTTCCGTCAGCTGCACAGCAAGACGCCGGGGCATCCGGAAGTGGACATTACGCCGGGGGTTGAAACGACGACCGGCCCGCTCGGCCAGGGCATCGCCAACGGCGTGGGCATGGCGCTTGCCGAAAAGATGCTTGCGAGCGAATTCAACCGCGAGGGCTTCCCCGTTTTCGACAACCGCACCTACGTCTTCCTCGGCGACGGCTGCATGATGGAGGGCATCAGCCACGAAGTCTGCTCGCTCGCCGGCGTCTGGAAGCTCAACAAGCTCATCGCCATCTACGACGACAACGGCATTTCGATTGACGGCGACGTCAAGGGCTGGTTCGGCGAC
>CABUOH010000147.1 GCA_902493085.1 uncultured Sutterella sp.
GCTCGCCATGGTCCAGTACCTCGACGGCGAAAACAAGGCGCCCGTCGCCGGGCAGGATCCCGACTTCAAGCGCGTGATCGGCTCCGTCGGCTGCCACTACCATCTTTCGGGCCGCACCATGCTCTATGCCATCGGCTCCTACGCCGACGGCTCGGGCACGTTTGACGACCTCGGGACGCCCATGACGAACCGCGCCATGGCGCATCTGGGCATGACCCACTTCTTTTGACCGCTGTCCCGCCTCGCGTTCTGAACAAACGTGAGGTTCCCAAGCAGACAACCCGCCCGGGGTGCGTGCCGGGCGGGTTGTTTGCGTTCCTGCGTCCTGAAAGCCGACGCTCCTTCGTCAGTCGACGTCCGCCTGATTCGAGAGGAGGCCGAGCAGCATCTCCTTCGAGAGGCGGCTCGACATGTCGGCGCCCTCAAGAAGCGCATCGGCGAGCGAGCGCTTCGTATCGTGCAGGCGCAGGATCTTCTCCTCGATCGTGCCCTCGGCCACGAGACGGTAGACCGTCACCGGGCGCTCCTGACCGATGCGGTAGGCGCGGTCCGACGCCTGATCCTCGATCGCGGGATTCCACCACGGATCCAAATGAATCACGTAGTCGGCCGCCGTGAGGTTGAGCCCCGTGCCGCCCGCCTTGAGGCTGATGAGAAAGAGCGGCATGCTGCCCAACCGGAACGACTCGGTGAGCTTCGTGCGCTGCGCGGCCGAAACGGCCCCGTCAAGGTAGAGGTATTCGATGCCTCGCTCGTCCAAGGCCTTCTTGATGAGGGCCAGGTGAGACGTGAACTGGCTGAAGACGAGCGCGCGGTGGCCGTTCGAGCGCAGTTCGTCAACGAGCTCGAGGAAGGCGTCGGTTTTCGAGGACCCCATCGTGAGCTTCGGGTTGACGAGCTGCGGATGGCAGGCCGCCTGACGCAGCTTCATCAGGGCGGCGAGCGCCTCCATCGGCTTGATTTCGCCCGTCTCGAGCGCCTTGGCCGTGTCTTCGCGAAGTCCCTCGTAGAGCGCGCGTTCGGCTTCCGACAATTCGACCCGAAGCGTGATGTCCGTCTTTTCAGGAAGCTCCTCGAGCACGTCCGTCTTCGTGCGACGAAGGAGGAAGGGCGAGATCATGCGCTTGAGAAGGCGCTGGCGCTCCTTGTCGTGAAGCTTTTCGACGGGCACGACGAAGCGTTCGACAAAGTTCGTGTAGCCGCCGAGAAGCCCCGGGTTCGCGAATTCGGAAAGGTTCCAGAGTTCGCTCAGATGGTTTTGGAGCGGCGTGCCGGTAAGAAGCAGCCTTGCGTCGCTCGTGAGCTCCATCGCGGCCTTCGAGGTCTTCGTCTCCTTCGACTTGATGGTGTGCGCTTCGTCGAGCACGATCACGTTCCAGTCGACGGTCTTCAGGTTTTCAATTTCGTTGGGGAGAAGGCCGTAGGTCGAAAGGAGCACGTCTCCCGCACCCAGGGTCTTCACGACTTCGGCGCGGTCCTCTCGGTTGAAGATCACGGGACGCAGGCTCGGCGCAAAGCGCTTGATCTCGCGCTCCCAATTGAGGAGCACGGACGTGGGCATCACGACGAGCGAAGCCCCGTGCTTCGCGCGCGAGAGCAGGAACGCAATGGCCTGCACGGTCTTCCCCAGGCCCATGTCGTCGGCGAGAATCCCGCCCGCGCCCCAGTGCGCAAGACGCGACATCCACCTGAAGCCCTCGACCTGGTATTCGCGCAGGTCCGCCTGCAGCTGTTCGGGCACGGGTTCGACCACGTCGGCCGCCTCCCGGATGCGCCCAATGAGCGTGCGCGCCGCTTCGTCCGCGTCGACCGCCACGCCCGCGGCCTCAAGTTCGTCGAGCACGGCACCCGAATAGACGGGCATCGTCACTTTGCCGCGCTTTTTCTGCGAAAGTCCCTCGACGAGCCCGAGAAGGCGGCGAAGCGATTCCGTCACCGCCACGAAGCGCCCGTCGCTCAGTTCGATGAAGCCCGGCATGGTGCTGTCTCTCAGCTTCTCGAGCAGTTCGACGATCTTGAGCTTGAGCTTAGAGTTGACGCGAACGGTTCCTTCCACCGTGAACCAGCGGTCCATGCTGGTGACGGAGAGGCTCAGCGCGTCCATGTTGATCGGTTCGTTGTCAACCGTGTAGACCGCGTCTTCGGGCCATTCGACCTCAACCGTCTTTCCGAGCTTGCGAAGCGCCTCGAGCGCCGACAAGCATTCGAGCGAATTCAGGGACCATTCGGTGCCTTCGGCGTTGACGGCTTCGGCGGGCATGGCCTTGGCGACCTTGCGGCCTGCGGCCTTTTCCGCCTTGAGGTCGCGCCTAACCTGCACGCTCTTTTGCTTGATGCGCGTCTGCAGGAATTCGAGCCCTTCGCCCGGCGCGCAGCTGAGCGCCTCGCCCTTGACGGGATGCACGAACAGCTTGGCCGAAAAGCGATTGTCGTCCGAGAGCTCGAACCGCATCGTCGGCACGGTGCGTCCGTCCACGGTCTCGATGTTCTCGTTGATGAGGTCCGACATCACGACGGCGCGCCCGCTGATGCTCCCGAGCAGGGTCTTGAGCTTGTCGGCCGCCTCTTCGGGGAAGCGATCGACGCCCTTCAGGATTTTGGCGGCGTTGTAGACGCTCGGCTCGAGCGGCATCACCACGACGGTCGTCCCCTCCTTCTTGACGGCATAACCGGCGAAGATTTTGAACTCCCCTTCAATGTTGTCGTCGATTTCGAAGCCCTTCCTCTTTTTGAGGACCTTGAGCTCGTAGGCCTGCCGGACAACGTCGAGCTTTTCGCTTGTGAGGGCGTCATACACTTCCGGATGACCGACCAGGGCATCGACCACGCGGGGGCCGCGAAGCTCGAGCCCGCCGTAGATCTCGCCCGCAAGCGAGCTCACGGCCTTGTCCTGCACGGTCATGCCCTCGACACCGCCGCGGACAAAGGTCGAAATCGCAACGTCTCGCCCTCGCGACCAAGTGCGGCCGTCCTTCGACTTCTGCGCGCGGGGCTTCACGGTCAGATCCCGGCAGTCGAGCTGATAGACGATGCGCTCGAGTCTTGAGGGCTTCACGAGCTTTTCCTCGCCGATCAACTGGTCAAGAAGCCGCTCCCACTCAGGCAGAGCGCTTGTACGCGCAGGCAGCAAGCCCGCAAAGCCGTACGCCTTCGCCTTCCTCTGATAAGCCTCCGACTCAGGCTCGAGCGCATGGAGCACCTCAAAGTTGAGGAGCGGCGGGAAGGTTTTCAGAAGCGCCGGGTCGGAGAGTCCGCGCACCCAGTCGTCATCCTCAATGCCGCGATTGAGTAGCGTCAGGCCGACGAGCGCATGCAGCACGGGCTTGTTGGCGAACTGGGAGTTGAAGCGTTTCGCTTCGGAGAGCTTTTGGACCACGTTTTCGTTGACCGCAAGCCAACACCAGACATAGAGCGGCAGACTGTAGGCTTGAGGGTAGTCCACCTTGAGGATCGCACGAATCGTGCGCAGCACCTGGGCCGACTCGCGGTTGGCATAGAGAATCTGACCGTAGAACCAATTGGCCGTCAGCTCCGGGAACGTGCGGGCGCAAAGCGATGCCTTCTGAGCGGCACGCGCCGTCTTGATGGCGGCCGCCGGATCGTTTTCCATGACCAGCTGCCGCATGGCCGTGAGAATCATCCGGGGCCAGTCATCGTGCATGGTGTCCACGTAGGCCCAGGGGCTTTCGGAAAGCCAGAAGCCGTTGCGCAGAGAGTAAAGCCTGTTGATGGTTGACCTCGGCGCTACCGACTGAATCAAGCCGATCTGCTTGGCCGGCAGTGCGACCGAAAAGATCCCGGTTCCCGTCAAGTCGAAGCGCTTCTTGGTGAGCCCTTCAGCCCATTCATTCATCACCTCGTCGGGCAGGATGCCGAACAAGGGCCGGTACTTCGGATCCTCCAACCAAACCTTGACCGTATTCTTGAAGCTTAAGAGAAAGAGCCGGCCGTCCGGCTCGTCCATCAGCTTCCGAATCCCGGCGGTCTGATCTTCGACGGACTTGCCGTTCTTGAGGTCCTCGCAGGCAGTGAAAATGCCGAACATGACATCAACATGAATGGCATTGCGATTGACCCTGGCGTGCCTTTCGCCGCGCCTTTGGGCTTCGGCCTTGAGAATCTCGGTCGGATAACGATCGCCCATCTCCCAAAAGAAGACTTCCGTGGGTATGATCTCGAAGACCTTGCCGTAGCCGCG
>CABUOH010000148.1 GCA_902493085.1 uncultured Sutterella sp.
GAAGGCTATGCCTGCGGCTCCATGGGGCCGACGACCGCCAACCGCATGGACCCGTACGTTGACCCGTTCCAAGCTGCAGGCGGTTCCATGGTCATGATCGCCAAGGGCAACCGCACCCAGGTCGTCACCGATGCCTGCAAGAAGCACGGCGGTTTCTACCTCGGCACCATCGGCGGCGTTGCCGCCGTACTCTCCAGCGACTGCATCAAGAGCATTGAATGCATCGAGTATCCGGAACTCGGCATGGAAGCCGTATACCAGATCCGCGTCGAAAACTTCCCCGCCTTCATTTTGGTCGACGACAAGGGCAACGATTTCTTCCAGCAGCTCAAGCCAGTCACGATCGCCTGCAAGAAGGCCTGATCCCCGGCTCCCTGACTAAATGAAGTCCAAAGGGCGTCCTTTCATACGAAAGGACGCCCTTTTCTTTTCAACTAACCCTTTTAAGGTATAGCGTTTACCCTCACAATATCCATCCGCAACTCCTCCTCCCCCCCTCAGTTCCCAGTTCAAGTTCTTGACACTTTTAATTACACTTTCTCGTCTCATATCCACATCTACATCTAATTAGGGAAATCCTTGATCGAATCACCTTTGTCCGACACGGTAAGGCAACTGCCCTAAGGGTTACCACCTGTAGTAACAAGTTTTTTCTGTAAAGAAAAAGGGCCTCATTCCCGATTTATGTCCATAGGTCAAAAGAAGGTCAAAAATATCCCCCTAGTGGTAGAAGAACGGACACAATTAGCAATGTCCTCACAACTTGACTGCGAGAATTAACATGCTCGGTTTTGACTTCTGGGCGCAACTGGTCATTGTTCTGGTTGCCCTCTTTTACGGCGCCCGCAAGGGCGGCATGGCCCTTGGCCTTATTGGCGGCATCGGCCTCATCATCCTCGTCTTCGGCTTCCACCTGAAGCCCGGCAAGCCTCCGGTCGACGTCATTCTGACGATTCTGTCCGTGATCTGCGCCTCTGCCGCCCTCCAGGCTGCCGGCGGTCTCGACTGCCTCCTCCAGATCGCCGAAAAGATGCTCCGCAAGCATCCGCGTGCGGTCTGCTTCCTCGCCCCGTACCTCTGCTGGTTCCTCGCCCTTCTCTGCGGCACGGGTCACGTTGTGTACACGATGCTCCCGATTATCTATGACGTAGCCATCAAGAACGGCATCCGTCCGGAACGTCCGATGGCCGCTTCCACCATCGCTTCCCAGATGTCCATCATCTGTTCGCCGGCCGCAGTTGCCGCCGTGTCGATGATTGCTCTGTGCGACGGCTATCAGGTCGGCGGCAAGGCCTTCGGCTTCCTCCAGCTCTTCAGCATCACGATCCCGGGCGCTCTCGTCGGCATCTTTGCGATTTCGATCTTCTCCATGTTCCGAGGCAAGGATCTCGACAAGGACGAAGAATTCCAGAAGCTCATTTCCGACCCCGAACAGCGCAAGTACGTCTACGGTGAAACGACGACCCTCATCGGCAAGACCTTCCGCCCGGAACAGTGGGCCTCCCTCTGGATCTTCCTCGCCACGGTTGCCGCCGTCGCCGTCTTCGGCATGTTCCCTGAACTCCGCCCGATCATCGGCAAGAAGGCTCTCTCCATGACGCTGATCATCCAGATGTTCATGCTCGCCTGCGGCGCCTTCATCGTGATCTTCTGCAAGACCCGCGCCTCCAGCATCAGCAAGACCCCCGTCTTCTCCGCCGGCTGCGTCGCCATCACCGCCGTGTTCGGCGTGGCTTGGATGGCCGACACGATGTTTGCCGCCCATCTTGCCGACCTCAAGGCCGTCATGACCGAAATCGTTCGCCAGTATCCCTGGGCCTACGCTCTCGTCCTGATCCTTACGTCCAAGCTCGTGAACTCTCAGGCAGCCGCTGTTGCCACCATCGTTCCGGTCGCCCTCTCCATCGGCGTTCCCCCGGGCCTCGTGGTCTCCTGCGCCGCCGCCTGCTACGGCTACTACATCCTGCCGACCTACCCGTCCGACCTGGCCGCTCTCCAGTTCGACCGCTCCGGCACCACGCACATCGGCCGCTTCGTGATCAACCACTCCTTCATCCTCCCGGGTTTGATCGGCGTGTTGACCGCAACCGCGACCGGCTACATCCTCGGCCTCATCTACGGTTTCATCTAATCTAACAACTACACTGAGGACACCAGATGCAACCTGAGCCGGCGGACCACCGGCTCTGGCCAACAAGCACAAGAAAGGGACAATGCGAAAGCATTGTCCCTTTGCATTACCAGCCTTTCAGGCCCTTAAGCAAAAACGCGCACTCCCTGCGGAGCGCGCGTTTTCCATTTAATGCCCCGTTCACACCCTTCCGACTGTTTTGACCTTGAATCCGTGTTCGGACGCCCAGACGGCAAGCTCAACACGGGAACGGAACTTGAGCTTTTTGAGCGTGTGCTTGACATGAACCTTGACAGTACCCTCCGAGATACCAAGGCATTTGGAGATCTCCAAATTCGAAATCCCGGCAGCCACGTATCCCAGAACATCCTGTTCGCGGCTCGTCAGTTCGCTGACGCGACGAACCTCCTCAACAACACAGGCGTCACCGCGGAGCTTTTCAGCCAATGCCGACGTCACCTTCTCGCTCACGGCCATGCCGCCCTGGGCGGTCTTGCGCAACTGCTCAACGAAATCACTCGGCGTGATCGTACGCAGCAAATAGCCGTTTGCCTCAAGGCGGATGGCCCTCATGAGCTGCCCCGAGCTATCGGCAGAGCTCATGATCATCACGACGCGCGTAGCCGGCTGCCGGTACTTGATCTCCTTGAGAAGATCAAGTGCGGAATACTCCTCCGCCTCGAGACTCATCACAACGATGTCGGGACCGAGTGACGAAAGGCCGAGGGCGGTGTCGCCCTCGCCCGTCTGTCCGAGCACCTGAAATTCTCCGGTTGCGTTCAAAAGATCCGCCATCGCCTTGCGAAAGAGCGGATACTCATCAACGAGCACAACCGTGACCAGCTTGCTCCTTTCCATAACAGTCATCCTCAGTCGAACTGACGAACAGCTTGCCAAAGGAGGTCCGTGCCCGTCATGAAATCCTTCATGATCATTTCCTCATGCGGATTGTGCGAACCATTCTGGTTGGCCACGAAGATCATGCCGACCGGTATGCCCGCAGCCCCGATCACGGCGGCGTCATGCCCCGCTCCGGAAGGCAGGCGCATGCACGGAATTCCGCCGGCGTCTGCCGCACGGTAAATGCGGTCTGAGAGCGCTTGATCGACATGCCCGGGCGCCGTATAGAGCGGCTTGTCAAAATCAAAGCGCACGCCGCGTTCCTTTTCAAGTTCAGCAGCCTCTTCAAGCATGAGCTGATGGAAGCGCTCGCACGTATCGGCGCTCAGGCTGCGCATGTCTACCGTAAAGCTCACTTCTCCCGGAATGACGGAAATGGCGGCCGTCGCACCCGTGCGAATGACACCGACCGTGAAGACCAAATCTTCGCCTCGATCAAGCCAAGCCTGCCAATGATTCTCCATGCGGTGCAGAAGCGCCGCCGCGGCCATCACGGCATCGTGGCGAAACTCCTTGTTGACGGCACCGGAGTGGGCCGTTTCACCGTGGCAAACCACGTTCTTGTGACGAACATTGCCGCGGATGCCGGTAACAACGCCGACGCGGATCTTGTCGTTGCTCGTGAGCGTCGGCCCCTGCTCGATGTGCAGCTCAACGAAGCAGGCGATTTTTTTCAGATCCACGACTGGCGTGCCGCTCGTAAGCTTGCTGGGATCAAGGCCGCAGGCCGAGATGCACTGCCCGAGCGTGACGTCCTCCGTACGATGGCGCAGCATCAGGTCGGATTGAGTAAGACGCCCCATCATGCCGAGCGACCCCACATAAGCCTTTCCGAAGTAAGAACTCTCCTCGCAGCGCATCATGAGCACCGTGTAATCGCGCTTCAGCTGCACTTGATGACGATGCATCCACCAGGCAACGGTAAGTGCGGCGGTCACGCCGGCCAGGCCGTCGTAGTTTCCTCCCTGAGGAACGCTGTCTACGTGGCTTCCCGCAACGAAGGCTGGAAGCGTGCGGTCGCGGCCCGGCATCGTCATCCAGACATTGCCGGCATCGTCGGCACGAATTTCCAGACCGATGTCGCGGCCAAGGCCCTGCAAATAGTGCAGCACATCCGTCTCAAGTTCGCTGTAGCCCTGACGGGACACGCCGAGCG
>CABUOH010000149.1 GCA_902493085.1 uncultured Sutterella sp.
ACAATTTTGGCAATTCCATTCACTACCAACCCAAGCGCCAGAACCTGCGAGGCCTGAGAGCCGACCAGACGATCCAATGGGAGCCTGCGGACCCGTACCACCCCTCCTCCCAAGCTCTTAGCTTGCCCCAGATCATGCCGGACGAAAACCCACGCAGTTATGTCAACGGTAATGTAAAGAACGGCAATGTGAAGAACAGCGTCGCCCGAAACCGCAAAAACTATCGCAAAAAACGCGAAGGCTGATTTCCAGCCTCCGCGTCCGACAAGTGCTTACAGAAGCGCCGGTCGTCTTTTGACGAACAGCCGGCGCTTCTCTCTAAAATAGACCTGTTTTACCTACCCATTTGAGCTTGTCCGGTTCCACCAGGAGCGCCGGATCTCCCCAAAATGTCCGCTTTGCTTCCCATCCGCAGCCTTCTCGCCGCCACCGCCGTCACGCTTTTGCTCTCCGCATGCTCCACCGCCTACTACACGGGCGATACGATCAGCGGCCCAACTCAGCGAATGAAGCGCGATGCCGACGGCAATCTGCACGACCCGCTCATTGACGCCCCAAACCGCTCTCTGATGACGTGTTCGTCCGAAGTCCCCGTCACCGTGCTGCAGCGCGTGAGTGAAGTGCCCTTTGCCTGCCCCGACCTCGGCGTATCCGCAACGCTTGACGAACTTCGCGACACTGGCTGGCGCATTCTGAGGCTTGACATCGGAGAAGACCTTGAAAGCGACTCCCACGTCGGCTTTCCCGTCACCGTTCAGGTTCGCAAACTCTTCTGACCCGTTTCGCTTCTTCAACCGCTTTGTCAAGCGTCTTCGCCAGCCTGCTCATTCGGGCTTCACTCACCTAAGGCACCGTTATGAACCATTCGAGCACCGAACGACTCGCCCTGTTTCGTCAGACCATGAAGAACTTGGGGCTTGACGCCTGGATAGGCCGCATTGTTGATCCGCACCTCTCCGAATACGTGCCCGAACACTGGCAATCCATCAAATGGCTCACAGGCTTCACGGGAAGCGCCGCCCATCTCTGCGTAACGGCGAACGCTGCCGCCCTCATGGTCGACAGTCGCTATTGGGAGCAGGCCGCGAGCGAACTCGCCGGCACTCCGTTTGACATCATCAAGATCGGCGCGCCTGGTGCGCCTTTGCCGGAGGACTGGCTCTCCTTGCATCTCTCCCGCGGCCGACGCGTCGGTCTGGCACCTGAACTATGGAGTGAATCGGCCGTTCGCCGCATGCGCGTTTCTCTATCTGAACGCGAACTTGAGCTTGCGCTTGTTCCAGATCTTTTTGACGAAGTCTGGCGCGTAGACCGTCCGGCACGTCCTCGGACAGCCGTCGCTCCACTGACGCCCAGCCTTGAAGGCGTACGAGATAAGCTCGCCCGCGTACGGTCAGTGCTGCGCGACCGCGCTTGCGAAGCTCTCTGCCTCTATTCGCTTGACGACATCGCCTGGCTCACCGACTGCCGGGCACACGACATCGAATTCAATCCTGTTTTTCTTGCAGGCATGATCGTCACCGACAACGAAGCTCTTCTTTATACGGAATCTGCCCGATTCACGACCGACACACTCGATGCCCTGCAAGCCGTCGGCATCAAGGTTCGGCCGTCGGAAGCAATGACGACCGACCTCGCCGATTTCTCAAGAGATCTCGTCTTCATGGTTGACCCGGAGCGATTCCCTGCTTCTCTCTTCAGCCTTCTCGAAGTCATGCCCGTCGAGACCCTCTCGCCCGTCACGCTCATGAAAAGCCGCAAGTCCGAACAGGAACTCGACGGCATCCGCCGTGCCATGACGTCCGACGGCATAGCCCTGTGTGAATTCTATTCACAGCTCGACGAACGACTTGCCCGCGGCGATGCCCTCACGGAATCCGATGTCGCCGACATGCTTGATGCAGAACGAAACAGGCGCCCCGACAACTTGGGGTTGAGCTTCGGCACGATCTCCGCCTTCGGCTGCAATGCCGCGCTTCCACACTATGCCCCAAAGTCGGAAACGGCCGCGGTCCTCACGGACGGGCTTCTTCTCATTGACTCTGGCGGCCAGTACGAAACGGGCACGACCGACATCACCCGCATGACAGCTGTCGGCCGCATTGACGACGACATGAGACGAGACGTCACGCTTGTGCTCAAGGCACATATTGCGCTCGCTCGAGCAGTTGTTCCCGCCGGCACCTCCGGCGCTCAGCTCGACGCCATCGCACGTGCGCCGATTTGGGCTGAAGGCCTTGACTTCGGACACGGGACGGGACACGGCGTTGGCTATCGGCTAAACGTTCATGAAGGCCCCTTCCACATCTCTCCCCGATCGACTCAATCGGACGAGCTCGGCCTTCACCCCGGGATTCTGGTCTCCAACGAGCCCGGCATCTACCGGCCAGGGCACTGGGGCGTACGCATCGAAAACCTGCTTGCAGCCCGCGTTGCGAGCAGCACGGACTTCGGCGATTTTCTTGCCTTCGACACCGTGACGCTCTGCCCGATCGACCTTCGCACCGTCGACCTCTCGCTTCTGTCCGCCGAAGAGAAGCGATGGCTCGACGCCTATCACGAAAAAGTCCGTTCAGCTTTGCAAAATGAGGCGCTGTCGCCGCTCGCACAGACTTGGCTTGAAGCCCGTACGGCACCTGTTTCAACCCATAGCAACATTCCGTAACATGCCTTTACTCGGCTTATCGGAACAAATTTGCCTCTCCTGCGCTTCACGCCCATACTGAAGCGTACGCTTCAAATCTTCTTTCTACGACATGCGACACACATTCAGCCTCGCCTGCGCCAGTCTGTTGGCGCTTACGCTTCTCGCCGGTTGCGACAAGGCGCCGGCCCCCAAGGCCGTTCGCGCGCCTCTTCCAGTCGAAACGTTGACTGTCGAGGCGGGTGACCACCCCCGTTGGATCACCCTGCTCGGTCAGGCAGAAGGCGGCCGTGAAGTGGAGGTAAAAGCTCAAGTGAGCGGCATCATCAAGAAGGTGGCCTTCACGGAAGGAGCTGAAGTTAAAGCGGGCGACATGCTTTATCAAATCGATGCCGCACCGTTTGAGGCCAAGCTGAAATCCGCCGCCGCCAACACCCGCAGTGCCAAGGCCACACTCTCGGAAGCAAAGACCAACTACGAACGCACACGCGCACTATTTGAAAAAGGTGCAAAGAGCCGCCAGGATCTCGATACCGCCAACCGCACCCTGCTTGTTGCCTCCGCGGCTCACAACGCCGCAGTGGCCACCGAGCGCGACGCCGCCATCAGCTTGGAGTGGACGACCGTCAGAGCGCCGGCCTCGGGACTCGTGAGCAACACGCAGTTCAATGAAGGATCACTCATCACTGCTCAGAACTCCGTGCTCGCCACAATCACGCAGCATGACGACGTGCGCGTCGTCTTCGCACCCTCCTCCCGCTCCTTGGACGGCGCGGATGTCACGATCGCCAATGCGGTCAAACTTCGCGATGAGCGCGGCCGTTCGCTTTCGGGCAAACTCGATTACGTCGCTCAATCCGTCAACCCCAACACCAGCACCCGCCTCATGCGAGTGAGACTCGACGAAGGCTCCGGCCTGCTGCCCGGCGACTTCGTGCATGTAGACCTTCAGATCGGCGTTCGATCCAATGCCGTGCGCATCCCGCAAAAAGCCGTCCGACAAGAGCCCGACGGCACCTACACGGTCTACCTCTACAAAGACGGCAAGGCCAAACTCCAGCCCGTCAAGCTCGACCGCTGGGACGGTCCTGACTGGATCGCCACCTCTGGCCTCGTTGCCGGAGACCGCGTGATCACCAATCAGCTTCTCAAGCTTCGCGACGGTTCCGCCGTACAACCCGCACAAGCCTCAGCGACGGCCAAATAGGATCCTGCGACATGCTCAGCCAGTTCTGCATCCGTCGCCCGATCTTTGCGACGGTACTCTCCATCATCATCGTGCTCGCGGGCCTCATCGCGATGCGAGTCCTTCCGCTATCCCAGTATCCGGACATTTCGCCCCCGACGGTACGCATCTCGACCACCTACGACGGCGCCGACGCCCAGACACTGGCCCGCACCGTAGCTGCTCCGATCGAAGACCAGCTCTCAGGCATCGCGGGCCTGCTCTACTACACGACCAACATCCGAAGCAACGGCGAGATGTCGATCTCCTGCGTCTTTGACGTGGGCACAGATGCCAACGACGCCAT
>CABUOH010000150.1 GCA_902493085.1 uncultured Sutterella sp.
AGACGGAAGCGTACGAGCACCTCGGCGCGGGCGCGGGTCAGCTCGTCGGCTAGCTTCAGCACCTCTTCGCCCGTGGCCGTGAGCCTGGTGCCGCCGCCCTTGTTGCCGCCCACGACCTTCTCGACCAGAGGGGCGCCCGCCAGATTGTTCAGCGTCTCGATGGCCTGCCAGGCGGCTTTGTAGCTTACTCCCGCTCGGCGGGCGGCTTCTGAAATGGAGCCGACGTCTTGGATGCGTCTGAGAATGTCCACGCGCTTGTCGGCGAGCTCGGCCATGTGGGTAGCCAAAAGCGTCGGATCGGCAACCGTTTTGCTCATGTTTCTTCTCCGAATGGACCACTTGAAAAATGATGAGACAAACGCTATTCTTCCTTGGAATAACGAGTTCGTCAAGATCTGACAGCTCAATCTTATCTTACTTAATGCGGCGCACAGGCCGCTCATGGAGATGAATCATGCAGATGAGGAAGCTTGCTGCCGCCCTCGTGTTTGCAGGTCTTGCCTGCACCGCCTCCGCCGAAGAGGTTCGTGTCGCCGTTGCCGCCAACTTCACGGCGCCGATGAAGGAGCTCGCTCCGCTCTATGAAAAAGCAACGGGCGACAAGCTCATCGTGTCCTACGGTGCTACGGGCGCCTTTTATGCTCAGATCAAGAATGGCGCTCCGTTTGATGTGCTTCTCGCTGCGGACGCCAAGACGCCGGCCAAGGCGGTCAAGGAAGGCCACGGTGTGGACGGCACCGCTTTCACGTATGCCGTCGGCAAGCTCGTTCTTTGGTCGTCCGACGCCAATCTCGTCAAAGATCAGAAGGCGCTTGCCGATCCGGCCGTAAAAAAGATCGCCGTTGCGGATGCTCGTCTTGCGCCGTACGGCGAAGCTGCCCTGCAGGCCCTGGAAGCTCTCGGAATGAAGGATGTCGCCGAGCCGAAGTTCGTGGTCGGCAACAACATTGGCAAGACCTTCCAGTTTGTGGAATCCGGCAATGCTCAGGTCGGTTTTGTGGCGCTTTCGCAGTGCTTCAAGAACGGCGCCTTTACCGGAGGTTCAGGTTGGGTCGTTCCGCAGGATCTCTACAAGCCCATTCTTCAGGACGCCGTGCAGCTCAAGGCCGGTGAGAAAAATGCCGGTGCCAAGCGCTTCCTCGACTATCTGAAGACGAGTCCGGACGCGGCTGCCATTCGCGAAGCCTACGGCTATGGCACGGCCAAGTAAGTCATGTTGACATGGGCTGAACTTGGACCCGTATGGCTGAGCCTGAGGCTTGCGGCAGTCACAACCGTCATTCTGCTCGTTATGGGGCTGCCGCTTGCGTGGTGGCTCGTGAAGGGAAAAAGCGCGCTGTGCGCGCCGGTCAATGCGGTCGTGACCTTGCCTCTGGTTCTGCCGCCGTCCGTGCTGGGTTTTTACATCCTCGTGGCCCTCGGCCCCATGGGGCCGATAGGGCAAGTAACGGAGGTCTTGGGACTGGGAACGCTCAACTTCACTTTTGCCGGTCTTGTGATCGGCTCGGTGGTGTATTCGCTTCCATTCATGATCCAGCCGGTCGTCACGGCCTTTGAGGCCATCGGACCGAGACCCATGGAGGTGGCGGTAACGCTTGGTTGCCGTCCCCTCGAAGCTTTTTTTCGCGTGATTCTTCCGCTGGCGCGCCACGGCATTATCACAGGCATTTTGATGACTTTTGCGCACACGATCGGCGAATTCGGTGTCGTTCTCATGATCGGCGGCAATATTCCTGGTTCGACGCAGGTCATTTCCACCGAGATTTACACGCACGTCGAGGCTATGGAGTACGGCAAGGCACATGTTCTTGCTGCCGGCATGCTCGTCTTCAGCTTCTTCGTGCTGCTCTTTTTGAATCTGCTAAACCGCAAGGAAGGAGGAGTCCGTTGAGCGGTCGGATCACTTTGAATTTGCCGCGCGGCACGGACTTTCATCTCGACGTTTCGTTCGAGATTCCCGACGAAGGCATTACCGTGCTGTTCGGACCGTCGGGTTGCGGCAAGACCACCGTGCTGCGCTGTACGGCCGGACTCGAACGAGCTGCAGGCCGGGTCGTCGTGGCGGACCGCGTTTGGCAGGATGACGCGCAGAACATTTTTGTCCCGGCCTGGGAGCGCCGCTTGGGATACGTCTTTCAGGAAGCGAGCTTATTCGAGCATCTGAACGTTGAGGGCAATCTTCGATTCGGCCTCAGACACAAGGATGCCCGTGGGGGTCTCGCCCGCTTCTCGGAAGCAGTGGAGCTCCTAGGCATCGGGCATCTTCTCAAGCGCCGCGTTCAACTTCTTTCGGGCGGAGAACGGCAAAGGGTCGCCATTGCGCGGGCGCTGCTGATGACGCCCGATCTCATTTTGATGGACGAACCGCTTGCCGCGCTCGACTGGAACCGCAAACAGGAGATTCTGCCGTGGCTAGAGCGCCTGCGTGACGAACTCTCCGTTCCTATGCTTTACGTCACGCATTCCGCGGACGAAATGACTAGGCTTGCCGACAGGGTGATCTGCTTTGAGCGTGGCTCCATTGTCGCTGAGGGCCCGCTGGAGGACGTATTGCTTGAACGTTGGCCAGGCCAGGGCGAGCAGGGGGTTTCAGCCGTTGTGTCGGGCATTGTGACGGAACGAAGTTCGCGATGGCACACGGCATCCGTACGGACTCAGGGTGCCGTTTTTGAGGTGGCTGATGCCGGACTTGGTGTGGGCGAGGCGGTTCGTCTGAGGATCATGGCGCGCGATGTGAGTGTGGCTCTTACTGAGTCGAAGGACAGTTCGATTCGCAACATTTTGCCTGCCGTTGTTGCCGCCATGCGCGGCATCGACGCGGATAGCCATGTCTTGCTTACGCTCGAAGCGGGCGGTTGTCGCATGCTGTCTCGAGTGACGCGGCGATCGGTGGAGGAGCTCGGGATAGGCGTCGGCATGCGGCTTTATGCTCAAGTCAAGGCTGCAGCCATCATTGTATAGCTTGGGAATTTGGGCGCCTGAAGCGGGGCTTTTGTCGCCAAAAGAACGCCTGCTAAATGCAATACCCTAATCGGTTGGCGAATCCTCAAGAGGCGTTCATTTAAATTTGAACGATGGAAGCCTTCTTGCAAAAATGTGCGTTGCGACAATGTCGTACCGCACATTTTTTTAGGAGTAGCAACGTGCCCTGCCATTTTCTCAAGCTCAGCGACTTTTCCGGTGAAACCCTTCGCTACATGATCGATCGAGCCAAGGTCATCAAGGCTGATCTAAAGGCCGGCAAGCGATATGAACCTTTCGCCGGCAAGGTGCTCATCATGGTGTTTGAAAAGGCAAGCACACGCACCCGGGTGAGCTTTGAAACCGGCTTCTACCAGCTCGGCGGCAATGTCGTCAATCTGCAGAGCCAAGGCTCCCAGATCGGCCGCTCCGAATCCATCGCCGACACGGCCCGAGTGATCGGTCGCATGGGCGATCTGATCATGATGCGCACGTTTGGCCAGGATCGCCTTGACGACATGGCCGCTCACAGCAACGTGCCCGTGATCAACGGTCTTACGAATGAATACCATCCCTGCCAGATTCTCACGGACATCCTGACTTTCGAGGAACACTGCGGCCCGATAGCCGGCAAGACCGTTGCATGGGTGGGTGATGCCAACAACATGGCCTATACGTGGATCGAGGCTGCGAAGCTTCTCGGCTTCAAGCTTCACTTCTCGAGCCCCAAGGGCTACGAGCTTGATCCGGCTTTGACGCTTGAGGGGGAACACCTCAAGGTCTTTGACGATCCGCTGGAATGCTGCAAGGGGGCTGATCTCGTCACGACCGACGTATGGACGTCCATGGGGTACGAGGAGGAGAACGCCGTTCGCCGCGCAGCCTTTGCCAAGTGGCAGGTCAATGCTGATTCGATGGCCGTCGCCAATGAGGGCGCCCTCTTCATGCACTGTCTGCCGGCGCATCGAGGCGAGGAAGTCACGGCTGAAGTCATCGACGGACCTCAGTCCGTCGTCTGGGATGAGGCTGAAAATCGGTTGCACGCGCAAAAGGCCATCATGGAATACTGCCTGTTGGGTCGTGTCGACTAAGACGGCATCACTCGCTGTGATCAGCTTGAAAGCCCCGTTTACACCTTGAACGGGGCTTTCCGTTTGTAAGCTCCCTATCGCTTAGGACGCAAAATTTGTAGGTAGGCGAGAATGGCCCGC
>CABUOH010000151.1 GCA_902493085.1 uncultured Sutterella sp.
CGCGAGCTCAGCCATGGCTTCATCGGTCACTTCGAGCGCCATGTCCTGCGCCGCCACGCGGGCCTTCAGGCTCTTGAGCTGGATCTCGGCAATGCGGCGGATGGCCTCGCTGCCGAGCGAGTTGAAGATCACGATCTCATCGATGCGGTTGATGAACTCCGGACGGAAGTGTTCTCGCACCTCGGTCATCACGGCGTTCTTCACGCTTTCCTTCGACTCACCGATCATTTCCTGAATCTCGGAAGAACCCAGATTCGAGGTCATGACGATCACGGTGTTTTTGAAGTCCACCGTACGGCCTTGGCCGTCGGTCATTCGGCCGTCGTCCAACACCTGCAACAGAACGTTGAATACGTCCGGATGAGCCTTCTCGACTTCGTCAAGAAGAATCACGCTGTAGGGATGACGGCGAACGGCTTCCGTCAGGTAGCCGCCTTCCTCATAGCCGACATATCCCGGAGGCGCACCGATCAGACGAGCCACGCTGTGCTTTTCCATGAATTCGCTCATGTCGATGCGAACGAGCGCATCTTCCGTATCGAAGAGGAACTGCGCAAGCGCCTTCGTGAGCTCGGTCTTGCCCACACCCGTGGGGCCGAGGAAGAGGAAGCTGCCGTAGGGACGATTCGGATCCGAAAGGCCGGCACGGCTTCTCAGGATCGTCTCAGCCACCCGCTTGACGGCCTCATCCTGCCCCACGACGCGCTCTTCGAGCGAATCCTTCATGTGCAGAAGCTTCTGGCGTTCGCCCTCCATCATCTTCGAGACCGGAATACCGGTGGCGCGACTGACGACCTCCGCGATCTCCTCGGCCCCGACGGTCGTTCTCAGAAGCTTGGGCTTGGGCGCTTCACCCGATTCAGCCTTTTCGGCCTTCCTCAGGCGCTCTTCAAGCTTCGGCAACACGGCGTACTGCAGCTCGGCGAGCTTTTCGTACTGGGCCGTGCGACGGTATTCCTCCATCTGATGACGCGTGCGGTCGATTTCGTCGCGAACGCTCTTGGCGCCGAGCGCCTCGCTCTTTTCCTTCTTCCAAACCTCTTCAAGGTCGGCATATTCGCGTGAGAGCTTGTCGATCTCATCCTCAATCGCCTGCAGACGCTTCTTCGAGGCGTCGTCGGTCTCCTTCTTCATGGCCTCTCGCTCGATCTTGAGCTGTATGAGGCGACGATCAAGCTTGTCAAGAGCCTCGGGCTTGGAATCGATTTCCATCTTCACGCGGGCCGCGGCTTCGTCGATGAGGTCGATGGCCTTGTCAGGCAGGAAGCGGTCCGTGATATAGCGGTGCGAGAGTTCTGCCGCCGCAACAATGGCCGGATCGGTGATCTCGACGCCGTGATGGGCCTCATAGCGCTCCTGCAGACCGCGCAAAATGGCGATCGTGTCCTCAACGCTCGGCTCATCCACAAGCACCTTCTGGAAGCGGCGCTCAAGAGCGGCATCCTTTTCGACATACTTGCGGTATTCATCCAGCGTCGTCGCACCGATGACGTGCAGTTCGCCGCGCGACAAGGCGGGCTTGAGCATGTTGCCGGCATCCATCGATCCCTCTGTTTTACCCGCGCCCACCACCGTGTGCAGCTCGTCGATGAAGAGAATGATCCTGCCGGATTCAGCCGTCACTTCCTTGAGAAGCTTCTTGAGACGCTCCTCGAATTCGCCGCGGTATTTCGCTCCTGCGATGAGGCCGGCCATGTCGAGCGAGAGAATGCGCTTGCCGCGAAGGCTGTCGGGCACTTCGTTGTTAACGATGCGCTGCGCAAGGCCTTCAACCACAGCCGTCTTGCCCACGCCGGGCTCACCGATGAGAACGGGATTGTTCTTGCTCCTGCGCTGCAGGATCTGCATCGTGCGGCGAATCTCGTCGTCACGACCGATCACGGGATCGAGCTTTCCCTGGCGGGCGCGCTCCGTGAGGTCGACCGTGTATTTCTTGAGCGCCTCGCGCTGGCTTTCCGCATCGGGATTGTCGGCCTTGTCGCCGCCGCGGACAGTTTCAACCGCCGCCTCGATGGCAGCGCGCGTCAACCCCGCATTTTTGGCAAGACGTCCCGCTTCGCTCCTGTCTTCCGCAAGAGCAAGCAAGAGCATTTCCGTCGAGATGAACTCGTCACCGCGCTTCATCGCCTCCTTTTCCGTAAGGTTGAGGAGATTCATCAGATCGCGGGAAATCTGCACGTCTCCCCCCGTTCCCGAAACCTTGGGCAGGCGCTCGACGGCAGCGTTCACTTCGCGCGTCAGGCTCTGGACGTTCACGCCGGCTCTTTCAAGAAGGCTCCTGCTGGACCCTTCGCCATCTGCGAGCACGGCCGACAGAATGTGCACGGGCTCGATGACCTGATTGTCATGAGCCAGCGCAAGCGACTGGGCCTCACCCAGTGCTTCTTGGAATTTAGTCGTTAACTTGTCTTGACGCATGTTTGTGTTCCTTCGAAAACCCCAGCATAGGATCGCGTTGACTCGGTCTGCGATCACGGGATTTCCATCTCATGTCCCTACCTATATGGGGTTGAAGAGGATCATTTCAAGACGTCAAAACCATCAAGTTGCTACAGAGTTTGTCCGACCTCATACGGCCTAAACTGCCCATATCGCACGGCACCAATGGATCGGCCTCCCGAGGATCGATATCCGGAAGCTTTCCGACCGCAAAAGTCCACATAAAAAATTGGCCGCATCCACAGGATTGCGGCCAACGAGTCATTCTATTTGCATGCAGTTAGGCAGCGCAGGCACAGCCGCCAGCTTCCTTCTTCATGGCGCGCAGGAACCAAAGCTGCTTGGCAAAGCCATCCAGGTAGCCTTCGAAGAGAGCCTGAACCTGATGGTCATCCGCTTCGGCGGCGGCCTGACGGATCGTCTTCGCGAGGTCGCGCATGAGCTGCATGTCGGCTTCCACCATGCTCACAACCTCACAGCAGGAGAAGTCATGCGGCTCGACCTCAGCGATGGTGGCCACTTCAAGGTAACCCTTCAGAGTTGCGAGCGGCATTTCATCGCGCATCTTGAGAACTTCGGCCACGGCATCGTAGGCCTCAAAGGCCTCGTCATACAGGCTTTCCGTGTAGTCGTGGAGCGGCTTGAAGGCATGCCCCGTCACATTCCAGTGAAGATTGTGAAGCTTGACAGTCCAGACCGCGAGATTCGCAAGGTAGGTGTTGAGCAAAGAGGTCATCTTATTTCTCCCTTCAATTAACTTTATTTATGAAGATTCATTCTTCTATATGAGTATCTTATAGGAGAAGGCATACAAAGTCAACCGCAACATTTGACGTCAGCCTGCAAGGGCCGAGATCAAATCCGCAAATAGGTCTAAATCAGGTGAATATGCACCCTCCGCTGCCTGCCGATCCAACGCTCCGCACCGTATAGGCGGCGCGAAGACACCACAGGCGGGGATACACGAGAGAATTGAGGCCTACTTCAGAACGAACGCACTGCGGCCCATCCCGCCCAAGTGCCTGCAAGGCTCAGCAGAAGGTGCGCAGCCATGTGGATGCCGGCCTTGGCAAAGGCGCCCGAGGCAAGCAACACGAAAGCTTCGGCGGAAAATGTCGAAAAGGTCGTGAGACCGCCGAGAAATCCCGTAGTGATGAAGAGTCTCAAGACTGCAGGCAGGTCTGGATTCGAACTCGTCCAAGCAAGCGCCGCACCGATCAAGAGGCCGCCTGCCGCATTGGCGGCGAGCGTTCCCCAAGGCATCCAACCCTCAAGCGGGTTGAGCCAGTATGAGAGCGCCCAACGGCAGACGGCGCCGAATCCGGCGCCCACTCCTACGGCCAGAATCACGAGCCACAAGGGCCCGTCCTTCGTCATCATCCGAGCCTGCCCCAGCGGCGCTTGGCTTCTTCATCACTTTCACGTGCGTCAACCCAGCGCTCGCCCTCGGCCGTTCGTTCCTTTTTCCAGAAAGGCGCTTCCGTTTTGAGCCAGTCCATGATGAATTCGCAGGCCTCGAAGGCCTCGCGGCGGTGAGCGCTCGTAACGACGACGAGCACGATGTGTTCGCCCACCGCCATCTCGCCCACGCGATGAATGACCGTCACGTCGCAGACGTCCCAGCGCGCCCTGGCGCGCTCGACGATGGCGGCGAGGGCCTTTTCCGTCATGGCGGGATAATGTTCGAGCGTCAGATGGGTGACATCACTCCCGTCATTGCGGTTTCGCACC
>CABUOH010000152.1 GCA_902493085.1 uncultured Sutterella sp.
TCATGGTCAACTGCAACCCGGAAACGGTGTCGACCGACTTTGATACGTCAGACCGCCTTTACTTTGAGCCCGTGACGCTCGAAGACGTTCTCGCCATCTGCGAAGTTGAAAAGCCCGCCGGGGTGATCGTCCAGTACGGCGGCCAGACGCCGCTCAAGCTCTGCCGCGCCCTTGAGGCCGCCGGTGTTCCCATCATCGGCACGACGCCGGATGCCATCGACTGCGCGGAAGACCGCGAGCGCTTCCAACAGCTTCTGCAGAAGCTCAATCTTCATCAGCCGCCCAATCGCACGGCCCGCACCGAAGAAGACGCCATCAGGCTCGCCGCCGAAATCGGCTACCCGCTTGTCGTGCGTCCCTCCTACGTGCTCGGTGGGCGCGCCATGGACATCGTGCATACGCCCGAGGCTCTGCAGCGCTATATGAAGGAAGCCGTTTCGGTCTCCAACGAAAGTCCCGTGCTGCTCGACCGCTTCCTTGACGACGCGGTCGAAATGGACGTCGATGCCGTGGCAGACGGTCACGAAGTGCAGGTGGCCGGCATCATGGAGCACATCGAACAGGCCGGCGTGCACTCGGGCGACTCCGCCTGCTCGCTGCCGCCCTACAGCCTTCCGACCTCCGTGGTCGAGGAGGTCAAGCGTCAGACCAAGCTCATGGCTGAAGCGCTCAACGTCGTGGGTCTCATGAATGTGCAGTTCGCTGTTCAGCATGCACACTCGGAAAATCCCGTCATCTACGTTCTTGAGGTCAATCCCCGCGCATCCCGTACGGTGCCCTTCGTTTCCAAGGCTACGGGCAAGCCTGTGGCGGCCATTGCCGCGCGCGTCATGGCTGGGCAGACGCTTGCGGAACAGGGCGTGAACCTTGAGGTTACGCCTCGCTATGTGAGCGTCAAGGAAGCCGTCTTCCCGTTTTCCAAGTTCCTGGGCGTCGATCCGGTTCTCGGACCGGAAATGCGCTCGACGGGCGAAGTGATGGGCGTGGGCCGCGACTTCGGCGAGGCGCTCTTTAAAAGTCAGCTTGCTGCGGGATCCCGATTGCCCGATCGCGGCTCCGTATTCATCTCGGTGCGTGAGTGCGACAAGCCCAAGGCCGTCGTTTGTGCCCATCAGCTTCATCAGGCTGGCTTCCCGCTTGTTGCGACGGCGGGCACGGCGCACGTCATACAGCAGGCCGGCATCCCGTGCCGGACGGTGGGCCGCATCGGTGACGCTGCAGGCGACGTGATCGGCATGATTGAATCGGGCGACATCACGCTCGTCATCATGTCGGTGGCCGAGCATGAGGGCGAACTCAACGATGCACGCGCCATCCGCAAGCTGGCCTTGGCCAAGCAGGTCACGTATTACACGACGATGGCCGGCGGGCTGGCCGCCTCCGAGGGCATTCGCCACATGCGCTCCGTTCAGGTCTACGATCTTCAGGGGCTTCATGCGGGCACGTTGCCTTGACGGATTTGGTAAACTAACGCCACACAGGCCGGTCCATTCCAGCGTGATCCGGCCGCCTGGATCATAGAGTACGTCCGGCGGGTCTTGTCCCGTCGGACGTTTCCATTCGTTAAGAATTCTTTTTTTTCGAGAAATAGCAACATGGTCTCGACCCGCATTCCCATCACGACCCGAGGCGCTGAAAAGCTGAAGGCCGAACTCGACTACCTCAAGAAGGTCGCCCGTCCGAACGTGGTGGCCGCCATCGCCGAAGCCCGTGAAAAGGGCGACCTCTCCGAAAATGCGGAATACGATGCCGCCCGTGAGGAGCAGGGCCACATTGAGGGTCGCATTGCGGAACTTGAAGGCAAGATTCCTGCTCTTCAGATCATTGATCCCAAGAGCGTTGACGCCGGAGAACGCATCGTTTTTGGCGCCACGGTCGGTCTTTACGACGAAGAGGACGACGTAAGCGTCACCTATCAGATCGTCGGCGACGATGAAGCCGATATCAAGGAAAACCGCATTTCGGTCTCTTCTCCGATCGCCCGGGCGCTCATCGGCAAGTACGAGGGCGACAGCGTCCAGTTCATGGCGCCCAAGGGTCTCGTTGCGTACGAAATCGAATCTGTCGAATACATCTGATTCGAAGGTTATCGAAGTTCTTGACAGAAAAAGAGCGCAGCCCGCCGGACTGCGCTCTTTTAGCCGGTGCTCCGGACTCAGGAGCGGGAACCTGCCCCCTTCTTCGTCACGCGGTTCTTCTTGGAGCGTGAGCGAACGGGAATCGGAGAAGCGGCCTTTTTCTTTTCACCCGGCTTCTTGGAGGCAACCTTCTTGGCGGGCTTGGCTGTTGCCTTGAGCGGCACGCGCTTGGCCGGGGCCTGAGAGGACTCCTTCTTGCCGGCTACGGATGCGGTTTTCATGGAAAGAATGGCGAGGCGGGCAGCTTCGTCTGGATCCTGACGATCGCTCTCTTCGGCGGGACGCCAGAAGATGAGAAGCTTGCCGATCTTCTGTACGCGGGCGGCACCGAGCTTTTCAGCGACTTCAGCGTAGATGGATTCAAGCTCTTCACGGTCGTCAGAAGGAACGCGAACCTTGATGAGTTCGTGGTCGTTGAGAGCGCGGTCGATTTCGTGAAGGACGGCATCGGTGAGACCGTTTGCGCCGAGAAGAACGACCGGATCAAGGTGGTGGGCCTGGGAACGAAGGGCCAAGCGCGCATCGCGCGCGAGAATGATTTCTTTCATAATAAAAGGATGTACCCCTGCGGCGCTTCAACGGGAAGCGCCCGCTGCGGGGTCCTGATAAACAAAGTTGGCTGGGAAAAAATGCCTGTAGCAACCAAAAAACTGCGCTCCAACCGCGCCTGGATCGAACGTCACATCAATGATCCGTTCGTGAAGCGTTCCAAGGCCGAAGGATATCGAGCCCGCTCGGTCTACAAACTGACCGAACTTGACGATCGCGAACATCTGCTTCGCCGCGGCATGACCGTGGTGGAACTCGGCGCGGCGCCGGGAAGCTGGACACAGATCGTCCGCGAGCGTTTGGCGGACAAGGACGGCCGTGTCCAAGGCCGCATCATAGCCATGGACATCCTGCCGATGGATCCGATCGACGGCGTGACATTCCTGCAGGGTGATTTCCGTGAGCAGGAAATCGCGGACAAATTAGCAGAAATTCTTGATGGCGACAAGGTCGACGTTGTTTTAAGTGACATGGCTCCGAATCTTTCGGGCATTGCTGCGGCAGACGCCGCCCGTTCGCTCCTCCTCAACGAGCTTGCACACGAGTTTTGTCTCGAACATCTCAAGCCCAACGGTGTCTTCGTGACGAAGTCGTTTCAAGGTTCGGGCTTTTCTCAGTTCGTAGAGGCGCTCAAAAAGACCTTTAAAAAGGTCTATACACGCAAGCCTGCGGCCTCGCGAGACACGTCGGCCGAAGTCTATCTCGTCGCGCGGGAACTCAAGCCCGGCAAGTAGTCCTCAACATCGAAATAATCGTTCACGATTTTTCGCCTTCCTGCACAAAGCGGGGCGGGCAAACGCGCGAATGGTGCGACATTCGCGTTGGGCTAGCGGCTAGAATATGCCCATTACGCCTTTGCCGATGCCGTTGGGCTTTCGTTGCGGAGGCCATCTAACACGACTACGGAAGATGACGGCGCCGGGCCGGAACTTCGGCTCCGCCGTCAGGAGACTTACATTGGACAATAAAATCTTCAGCCGCATCGCCGTTTGGGCGCTTGTTGGTCTGGTGCTCTTTACGGTGTTCCGCCAGTATGAAGACGCCTATGCCCCGCCGCGCGACACGATCAGCTATACGCAGTTCATGGAGGACGCCAAGGCCGGCAAGGTTCGCCGCGTGGACATCCAGGGCCGTACGCTCATCGTCACGCCTCAGACCGGTGAGGAATTCAAGCTCACCAATCCGGGTGATATCTGGATGGTGGATGAGCTCAGAAAGAGCAACGTTCAGATCTACGGAAAAGCCGAAGAAGAGCCGTCGCTGCTGACGACCATCTTCATCTCTTGGTTCCCGATGATTCTGCTCATCGGCGTGTGGATCTTCTTCATGCGCCGAATGCAGGGAGGTGCCGGAGGCGGCGGTGCCTTCAGTTTTGGCAAATCAAAGGCGCGCAAGCTTGACGAGGAAAGCAACAAGGTTCGCTTCCGCGACGTCGCGGGCTGCAACGAGGCCAAGGAGGACGTTCAGGTAATTGTGGATTT
>CABUOH010000153.1 GCA_902493085.1 uncultured Sutterella sp.
CATGGCAAGCGCCATGGGAATGAAGCCCTTCTGGAAGGAATGCATGTAGTCCTGCCGCATCACGGCGAACCATGCCGCCATGATCAGGGCGGCAACCTTCATCATCTCCGAAACCTGCAGGTTCATCACGCCGAAGTTGATCCACCGCTTCGCACCGTTGACGGTTTTGCCGATGCCCGGCAGCAGCACGCACACAAGAAGCGCGAGCGCGGCGAAAAACACCCAGAGCGCATAGCGCTGCCAGAAGGACATCGGAATCTTCGTCACCGCCCAGCACGCGAGGATGCCCACGCCGATGCTCTGCAGATGCTTCGTGACGAAGTAGAGCGCATCGACCCCATAGCGGGAGTTGTCCGCAAAAACGGAGGTGGCGGAATAAACCATGACCGTGCCAATGCCGAGCAGCGCCGCGACGCAGATGATCACCTCAAGGCTCGCATTCGCACGTTCCGTGAACTTGGCGACGGCGCGTCCGGGCGCCTGCCAGTCCTCCTTCTTCTGCTTGTTGCGTCCGAATCTCAGCACGCCTGCTCCTCAGCCGCGATGGCGCTGGCACAAGCAATGAAGCGGGCGCTGCGCTCCGCATAATCCCGGAACATGTCCCAGGAGGCGCAGGCGGGCGACAACAGCAGCACGTCGCCCTCGGCGCGCCTTGCCCAAAGCCACCGAACGGCTTCCTCCAGCGTCTCCAGACGCGCCATGGGAATCCCGGTCGTTCTGAGAGCCGCCTCGATTACGGGCGCATCCCGTCCGATGAGGGCGACGGCCCCGGTCGTGCCCGACAGGGCGTGAGCCAGGGGCGAAAAGTCCTGTCCCTTGCCGTCGCCGCCGAGAATGATCAGGATGCGGCGTCCCTGTGCCGCAAACCCCTTGACGGCAGCGGCGACGGCGCCCACGTTGGTGCCCTTCGAATCATCGATGAAGGTGACGCCCGCGCAGTCGAGCACGCGCTCGACGCGATGCGGTTCACCCCGATACTCGGCAAGGGCGGCCAGTGCCGGCCCGGCGGGAAGGCCCGCCGCCTCGATGAGGGCGAGCGCGGCAAGCGCGTTCATCGCGTTATGGCGCCCGGCAATGAGTAGCGACTTTTCGGGACAAAAAAGCGTCGGTTCAGCCGCATCCCCGTCAAGCTTGGAGAGCCACAGCAGGCCGTCCGCCCCCTTGACAAGCCCGTATTCGCCCGCACGAGCAGGCGCATCGCCGCCGAACGTCCGCATGGCGCCGCCCTCGGCGAGGCGCAACGTCTCCTCATCCTCGCGATTGACGACGCGAATCGTATCCGGCTTGAAAATGCGACCCTTCGCATCGGCATAGGCCCTCATGCCGCCGTGCCAGTCAAGATGATCCTCAGTGACATTGAGAATGGCGGCGGACGTGCACCGGAGGCTTGACGTCGTGTCGAGCTGAAAGCTTGACAATTCGAGCACCCAGACCTCAGGCAGGACGCCGGCATCAAGCGCCTTGTCAAGCTCGGTCACGGCATTGGGGCCGATGTTGCCCGCAGCCGTCGCACGACGGCCGCCCTGAGCGGCCATTTTGGCGACAAGGGTCGTCGTCGTGGTCTTGCCGTTCGTGCCGGTCACGCCGATCACGACGGGACGATAGTCCGTGCGGTCCTTCAAATCCGCAAGCGCACGTGCAAAAAGCTCGATTTCGCCCACGACCTCGATGCCGCGGACACCCGCTTCGGCGACCAGCGGCGCAGCCGCACCGAAATGCACGGAGAGTCCGGGCGACATGACCACCAGCGAGACGCCGTCAAGGAGCGACTCGGGCAGACCGCCCGTTCGAACGTCCGCTTCAGGCATGTCGGCCCGCAGCCTTTCTCCGCCCGCAGGCGATGTGCGCGTGTCGGCTGCGCGTATCCGCCATCCGCGCCGCTTGAGATGATGCGCGCAGGCAAGCCCCGAAGCGCCGAGCCCAACGATGAGGGCCATCCTTCCTGCTTCAACTTCCGGCTTCATGATCAACCATCCTGTTCAAATCCGTTCATTGCCTCAACCGCCACCGAAAACCGCTCAACGAATCTTGAGCGTGGAGAGTCCGATGAGCACAAGGATCATCGTGATGATCCAAAAGCGCGTGACGACCTGCGTCTCCTTCCAGCCCTTGAGTTCGAAATGATGGTGAATGGGCGCCATCAGGAAGATGCGCTTGCCGTGGGAGAGACGGAAATAAATCGTCTGAATCATGACGGAGAGCGTCTCCACGACGAAAATGCCGCCCATGACGGCAAGCACGAGCTCCTGACGGGTGATGACGGCCATGGTGCCGAGGCAGCCGCCCAGCGCCAGAGCGCCGACGTCTCCCATGAAAACCTGGGCCGGGTGTGCGTTGTACCAAAGAAATGCAAGTCCCGCTCCCAGGAGAGCACCCGCGATGACCACCAGTTCGCCCGCACCGGGAATGTACGGAAAGATCAAATAGCCGGCATAGTCCGGACGCCCCACGACGTATGCGAAGATTCCCAGCGCACCGCCCACCATGACGCTCGGCAAAATGGCCAGGCCGTCTAGGCCGTCGGTGAGATTCACCGCATTGGAGCTGCCGACGATCACCACGTACGTGAAGACCATGAAGCCCACCAGTCCGAGCGGGAGTGCAATGTCCTTGAAGCACGGAATGAGAAGATGAAGGTTTTCGGAAATCTCGAGCGGGAAACCCGACTCGACCCAGCCCGCAATCGTCTCCGTGAGCGTGCCGCCCGCCGGAACGGACAGTGCAAAGACGAGGTAGAAGGCTGCTGCAAGACCAATCACGGACTGCCAGGAAAACTTCTCCCGAGCGCTCATGCCCTTGGGATTGTGATAGACGACCTTTCGATAATCGTCGATCCAGCCGATCGCACCGTAGCCCAGCGTCACGAAGAGCACGACCCAGATGAAGCGGTTGGACAAATCCGCCCACAACAAAGTGGAAACCGTAATGGCAAAGAGTATGAGCGCGCCGCCCATCGTCGGCGTACCGTCCTTGACCAGGTGGGTTTTGGGCCCATCGGTGCGAACAGCCTGGCCAAAGTGCAGGTTCTTGAGGCGCGCGATCATCCAGGGGCCGAGCGCGAATCCAATCGCCATGGCCGTCAGCGCGGCCAGAACCGCGCGAAGCGTCAGATAGTTGAAGACATTGAAGGCCGGAAAAGCATCGGCCATGGAGCGGAATAGTTCTAAAAGCATGCTGCCAAGCCTGAGTGCTCAGGCTCTCTTTATGATGGAATTGTCGGAAGGTTATTCGCCGTCCTTCAGAGCGCGCACGACGGCGTCAAAGCCCATGTAGTGGCTTGCCTTGACCGTTGCCGTACCCCGCAGCCCCTTGAGCGCCTCAATGAGCGCATCGCGGCTTTCAAACCAGCGGCCGCCTTCACCGAAGGCCTCCACCGCATGGCGCGAAAGCGGACCGCAGGCATAGAAGGCGTCAATGCCGAGCGTGCGGGCGTACCGGCCCGCCTCGCGATGGGCCTCCGGAGCACCTTCGCCGATTTCGCCCATGTCGCCCATGATGAAGGTCCTTGGACCCGCCTCGTCCGCAAGCACGGTCAGGGCGGCGCGAACGCTGTCGGGATTGGCATTGTAGGCCTCGTCAATCACGACGAGCTGCCCCTTGACCATGCGCGTTCCGCGTCCCGGCACGGGCTCGAAGGCGGCGAGCCCCGCCTTGACGGCATTAGGCTCGATGCCCATCGCAAAGGCCGCGGCCGCGGCACCCGTGGCATTATGCACGTTGTGGCTTCCTGCAATATGGAGCTTCGTGCGCACGACATCGCCTTCGTCCGTCGTGATCACGAGTTCGCCGTTTTCAATGCGGCCCTTCACGTCGGCCTCAAGGTCAGGATCCGTCGAATAGGTGAGTTCGCCGACGCCTCGAGCCAGCACAAGGTCGGACCAGATGCCCGCGCAGGCATCGTCGGCAGGATAGACCGCCGTGCCGCTCTCGGGCAGCGCCGCAATCACAAGCCCGTTTTCCCGAGCCGTTTCCTCGACGCCGTTGAGAAACTCCTGATGCTCGCGCTGCGCATTCGTCAGAAGCGCCACGGTCGGGCGTGTCCAGTCGGCAAGCCTTGCCATTTCGCCCCTGTGGTTCATGCCGCATTCGATCACTGCGCCGCGGTGTTCGAAGACAAGCTTCAGAAGCATCTTGGGCACGCCGACCTCGTTGTTGAAGTTGCCTTCG
>CABUOH010000154.1 GCA_902493085.1 uncultured Sutterella sp.
CTGCCTAGTGCCAGCAGGGTTTTTCGCTACCGTGAACTCCAAACTCGGGTTTTCGGACAGGACGATGGCAAAAGGCCGAACGCGCGTGCGATCGGCCTTTTGCAATGGACTTCGGTCCTGGAAGGGTCACTGTTCCGAGACTTCACGGCCCGTCATCTTCATGACGGTCTTCTTCTGGCCGTTGTCGTGTTGAAGCGTGTGCCAGCCGTCCTCTTTGGGTTCGGCAAGCCGCACGATCTTTTCCTCGGCGGGTGACTTGACGGCGTCTGCGGGAAGCAGTACCGGTGCGCCGACGCAGAGTCCGCTTTGCGTGAGTTTGGTGCATCGGCGGGCGAGAATGCCCTGTCCGTCGGGAAGAATGCTGAAGATGCGGAAGTATTCCTCACCGTGCTGTTGAAGGTCCTGCGTGCCGGCGGCGCTGCAGGAAAGCGCCGCCGCAAGGGCTGCGGCTGCCAGAAGGCGTTTCATGAAGGATGCTCCTATCCTGGGTTGGTGCATGACGGGGTCGTTCTGTTTTCTCAATGTGCGCAACTCACTATACGGATGCATTGTTACGCGGAACTGACGACGCTTGGGAGGGTGCCTCAGACGAGAACGGCGACGAGCAGAAAGACGCAGAGCAGGCCGGTCCCGATGAGAAGGGCGCAGCTTTTGCCGTTCGGGTCACGGACGCGGTCGCGAATGCCGAGGCCGAGCAGAATGAGGGCAGAAGTGGCGATGCCGACGGCTAGTCCCCGCTCTCCGAAGCCGGCGAGCACGGGGACGACAAGCCCGGCGGCGACGCCCGCGAGCAGGGCTGCAAGCAGCGTAAGGAGAGGCTTCAAGGCTTGAATGGGCGGGTCGGGCGGAATGGGGGCTGCGTTTGCGAGATCCTCCGGCGTATAGTGGAGTTTGGAGCAGCGTTCGCCCGCGTCGGACCGAGCGAGTCCGGCGCTCCGCTTGTCGAGACTGAAGGAGGACTCATCATGATCAGCGCCACGATCGTTGTCGACAATTTTTGCCAAAGGCAGGGGCTCTATGCCGAATGGGGATTTTCGGTCTTCATCCGCACGCCTTCGGGCAATCTGCTCTGGGACACCGGCGGCATCCTGCACGTGCTTCTTCACAACCTTGAGGCGCTGGGCATTCGTCCTGAGGGGATTGAGAATCTTGCGCTTTCCCACGGCCACTTCGATCATGCGTCTGGCCTCCCGGACATTCTCCGCGTGGCTCCTTCGGCAAAGCTTTGGGCGTCTCGAGAGATCGCGCGCCTCAGATGGGGTGATGCGGATGCGTCGCGTGCGAGCGGGGGCGGCCCCATGTTTGCCGGCCTTCCCTTTACGCCCGTCGAGGGCGGCGTTCACATCCTGCCTGAAGTGATCGCCTTCACCGTTCCCGAGAGCGAGCGGGATCCGAGATTTCTTGTCTTCGACAACATGTTCGAGACCGGCGCCGGAGGCCGCAAGGTCCCCGACACCTTTGCCGATGACGTGTCCCTGCTCGTTAGAGGCGGGGACGGCTGGTCCGTTGTGCTCGGATGTGCTCATGCAGGGCTTCCCAACATATTGAAGTACGCGATGAAGAGGTTCGGCATCAAGGGCTTTGATGCCGTGACGGGCGGCACGCATTTGAGCGGTGCGAAGGCCGAGGATCTGCCCGTCTGGATGGATGCGCTCGCGTCGGTGCCCGTCAGGCGCTGGCGCGTCAACCACTGCACGGGCTTTCGTGCGGCGGCCGAACTGGCACGGAGGTTTGACGACGTGGACTGGGCGGGCGCGGGTGCCGTCCTCACCTTTTAATTTTAGCGATTTGCGAGTGCGTTCCAAATTACGCTCAAGGCCAGCAGCCAGAAGAGTGTTCCGCTCACGCGGTTGAGCCAGAAACTGAAGCGCGGACCGGCAAGCCATCTGCGTGCCACGGCGGCAATGATGCTGTAGCCCAGGTGAACGAGGAAGCAGATGCCTACGAACAGCGTGGAGAGAAGCGTCACGCGGGAGAGGTAGTCGTCCTCGGATGAAATGAACTGCGGCATGAGCGAAAGCAGAAAGACGATCAGCATGACGTTGCTCGCTTGAACGCAGAGCGCGCCCTTGAAGATGGCGGCAAAGGTGAGCGAGTCGTCGGTTTCGAGCCTGCCGAGCTTGTCAAGGCGCATGGCGCCCGCATTCCAGCTTCGCCATCCGAGCCAGAAAAGAACGGCGGCGGAGACGAGTTGCAGGCCTGCATAGAGCGTCGGCGAAGAGGCGATGAGAGCGCCCAGGCCCGTTGCCGAGATGAAGGACATCAGGGCGACGCCGAGCGTTGTGCCGAGCGGAGAGGCCAGGGCTGTGCGGAGTCCGCCGCGAAGCCCGCTCGTCACGGTATAGAGGACGCCGGACCCCGGCGTGACGCAGGTGACGAAGGTCACCAGAATGTAGACGGACAGATCTTTCATGAGCAGGCGAGGAAAAAAGGGCGGCTGCCCGGATGGTGGGACAGCCGCCGAGTCCGGCCTGAGGCCGGCGGTTTGTTGATGCGGGATCAGCGGGTTCCGCGTGCCTTGTTCGTTTCCGTGGCGATGCGGACCACCTTGCGGGCGAGCGCGGACGTCGGGTCGACGACGCAGACGGTCTTGCCGGCGCACTCGAAGTCGTCGCATTCGTCCAGAATGAGCGGCAGTTCGGTGCAGCCGAGGATGAGGCAGTTGCAGTCGAAGGTCTTCACCAGATATTCGGCTGCGCTCACGAGGTCTTCTCGGCACTGGCCGTCGGTGTGGCCGGCCTTGGCGCCGAGCGGCCCGTAGATGGCGGCCATCACGCGTTCCTGATGAACTTCGTCGGGCACGAACATCGGGAGATCGAGAGCCTTGGCCTTGTCGCCGTAAATGCCGGTCTGAACAGTGCCCGAGGTGGCAAGGAGGCCGATGCGGGCCTTGTCGCCCAACTTGGCCTTGATTTCCTCCATCGTCGCAACCTGCATGTTGATGAACGGAATGTCGATGTGGCGTTCAAGATAGGGAAGGAAGGCGTGAGCCGTGTTGCAGGGCACGATGATGGCGTCGCAGCCGTCTTTCTGAAGCCGGCGGGCGCAGCCGTACATGGCGAGCGTGGGATCGGCGCCGCCCTTGAGGAGGCAGGCGGTGCGGTCGGCGATCTGTGGATTCTGTTCGACGACGACCTTGAAATGTTCCTGGTCGTTCTTTGCGGGCGTGGCCTTGACGATCTTGTCGTAGAGGTCGACGGTGGCGGCCGGGCCGAGGCCGCCGATGAGGCCGACCTTGAAGGGCTTCGGGGAGCGGACGGGCGTTTCGTCGATTGCCTTGTGAGCGGCGCTCGTCAGGATGTCGACGATGGGCATGCCCTCGGCAATGAGTTCAAAGGCGGCGCCCGCCACGCGCCCGCAGGCAGGAACCAGAAGCTCGGCGCCGGCGTCGAGAAGCTTGCGGCCTTCTTCGCGGACGACTTCCGGGTCGGTCGTGTTCGTGCAGGCGAGGCCCGAGCCTTCGATGACTTCGCAGTCGGGCAGCAGGCGGCGGATCAGGCCGGCGTCGAGGGCGCAGCCGAGAAGGCCGATCTTGCGATCGCCTGCGGCCTTCACGGCTTCGGGCATGCCGGCATAAAGCGAAACGATCGGCATCTGAAGCTCGGTGCGGACTTCGTCGATGTAGGCCTCGGAGCGCAGGTTGGCCAGAAGCGCAACGTCGCAGCCCTTTTCCTGGAGGCGCCAGGCGCTCTCGAGCGCGGTGATCTTGCTGTCGCCGAGCGCGATGCGGTCGGTCGGAGCGTCCTTGCGCAGTTCGAGCTCGTCCTCGACGAGTTCGACGGTGCGGCCGGATTCGGCGGCGGCGCGGAAGATGGCGGCCTTGACGTACGGGGCGACGACGGGGTTGACGCCGGCCACGAGGCCGATCTTCAGAATCTTGGTCATGTGCATTCTCCTCTAGCCTGGGTGTGTGCCGCTCATAATGAATGAAAGGGAAGGGCGGCGCACCGTTTTTAGGTCATCTCAACACCATACGCCTTGCACGCGCGCTTGCCAAGAGTGTTTCCCATGAGGCGATGCCTCAGGAAGGGGTTGGCAGGCCTGGAATACCGTATAAATACGGATTTTGAGGCAAAAGTTTGACAAGCGCGCTCGGATGGTGTTTAATTCCAATCCTTCGCTGACGACGACAAGTCAACAGCGAATAAATTTGACAAAGAGTTGA
>CABUOH010000155.1 GCA_902493085.1 uncultured Sutterella sp.
CAAGGAGGCTCCTCACCACGGGCGAGACGCTGCCGCAGCGGTAGAGCGTCTGCTTGATGGCGACGACGTTCGGATCGGTCGCGGCCTTCTGCAGGAAGTTGAGCACGCCGCCGAAGGTTTCGTACGGGTGGTAGAGCATCAGGTCGCGCTCGCGGATAGCCGCAAACGTGTCGGCGTCGGGCTCGAGCGCGGCGGGGAGCGTCGGGTGGAAGGGAGGATACTTGAGTGCGGGACGGTCGATGCCGCCGAGCCCCATGAATTCGCTGAAGGCGAGAGGCATCTTCGACTTGAACACCTGATAGGGGCGCGTGCCGAGATGCTTGACGAGGAAGTCCTGCAGACACTGCGGCATGCCGCGCTCGAGCTCGAGGCGCACGATGGAGCCGAAGCGGCGCTGCTCGACGTAGTCGCGCACGGCCGCGAGCAGGTCGTCGGCCTCGTCCTCCTCGATTTCGCCGTCGGTGTTGCGGGTGATGCGGAAGAGGCCCTGGGAGCGCACGCGGTAGCCCGGGAAGAGCTTCTCCATGCGCTGCATGATGAGGTCCTCGACCATGATGATCGTGCCTTCGCGCGAGCGCACGTCAAGCACCGTCGTCTCGTCGGCGTCTTCGGGCAGGAAGAGGAAGCGCGGGACGTTGTTCGGGCACTTCACGCGGCCGAAGCGGACCTTGCCCGGCTCGTCGGCGTGCACGCCTTCGAGCTCGACCACGAAGTTGATGCTCGTGTTCGAGATCATCGGGAACGGGTGCCCGGCATCAACGGCCTGCGGCGTGAGGATCGGGAAGATCTGGCGGTCGAAGTAGCGGTCAAGAGCGCTGCGGCGCTTCGGCGAAAGCTGCGCGTAGCGGCCGAACTTGATGTCCTTCTTCTCGAGCGCGGGCTTGAGGGTCTTGAGCCAGAGGTCTTCGGCGACCTCGAGCATTTCGGTGACCTTGCGGCGGATTTCGGCGAGCTGGCGCGCGGGCGGCATCTTGTCGGCGCCCGTGGGATCCGCTCCCATGCGCGCCTGACGTTGCAGGTTCATCACGCGAACCATGTAGAACTCGTCGAGGTTGTTGAAGAAGATCGAGAGGAACTTCACGCGCTCAAGAAGCGGCACCGACGGATCGGCGGCGGTCTCGAGCACCTTGCGGTCGAATTCGATCCAGCTGATTTCGCGGTTGATGTAGAGGGACGGATCGTCAACGTCGAGGGATGCGCCGTTTTCCAAGCTTTGTTCAACGCGCTTTTCCGCCGTCTTGTCTGCGGCTTTCTCTGCGGTCTTCCCGGCGGTCTTTCCGGCGGTTGTGCGTCGTGCGGCCGTGCGGCGGGCGGGCTTGCCCGCAGCTTCGGCCGGCGCAGCCTGCTCGGGGGCGGCCTCGGGCGCGGCGGAAGCTTCAGTCTTGATGTTCTGGGAGTCGCTCATGTTTTGTCCTTAATATTGCGGCACAACGAATGTTGATTCTTATATTCTGGGCTATTTTTCATGACGATGCCATGACGTCGTGATGACGTTTTCCTGAAGCGTATCACCGGCGGGACCGCGCCGGCCAGGAGGACGAGGTGCGAAAAAAGGCCGCAAATGCTTGCGGCCGTAGGGTTGCTGAATTTTTCGCGAAGACTGTCTGTCGTCAGCCGGCGTTGTCGGTCGCGATCGAGAGCTCATAACCCTCAGGGTAGTTCCTAAGAATCACGGCGCCGCCCTCCCTTTGCGACTCGAGCACGCGCTGCCCATTGCGGGTGAGCGTGCGCGTCGAGCCTGAGGTCGAGAGCCTGCAGTCGGGACAGGTCATGGCGAGCGAGGCCTCGATCGACTTGGCGGGCCAGTACATGAAGGTGAGGTCGCGAATGAGCCCTTTGGCGCTCAACCGCGGCGACAGGAGCGGGTGGCGCGATTCGGCCGTCGTTGCGGGCGTCGCGCTGATGCGCCAGAAGGGCCTGTTGAGAGCCGAGAAGGTCGCGCTGATCGAGTCGCCCTTGACGATGATGGAGGCGGCGAGGTTGAGGCTCTCTTCGGGAGCGCCTTCCGAGACGGCCTCCTTCGAGAACGTGATCTTCACGCGCTGCATTTCGTCGAGGCGCACGCCCGCACGAAAGTCGGGGCGAAAGAGGGGCGCCGCCACGATGCAGGCGGTGGGTTCCTTTTCGCCGTCCGCCTGAGCCTTCGTCTTGAGTTCCGGCAGGGCGGCGGTGCGGGAGGGCTGAGCCGGCGCGGCCGGCTCGGCGCACGATCCGTAGGGCGCGGGCTGCGCGAGCTGGCCGCAACCCGCGGCGGTCAGGGCTGCGGCGAGGACGGCGGTCAGGCCGGCGCCAAGAAGAAGACGTTGCATGACGAAAAGCTGGAAAAGATGGAGCGGGAAGGCAGAGCGGCCACATTGTAGCCGAACGCTCGTTTCGCGGGCGTAACGGAGTATTGACGTAACGGAGTATTGGCGGGAGAGGTCTCGAGACGGCGGCGGCGCACGCGGGCCGTTCGGATCAGGGATGCCCTGCATGTGTCCGGGGCCTTCGCGTCGCGGGCGTGCGGGGGTCAAAAGCGTCTCGGCGCGAGAGGCGGGCGCTCTTCGAGAACGTCTTCGAGAACGTCGGATGCGGAAAACCCGATAATATAATCGTCATGGAAGCCGCCTGCGCCCGCCTCGAGGTCTGCGGTCATCATTGGTTACGGAAGTCTTTCGACATGCAGAAGAATAAAACGCTCATCGCTCTCGCACTCGCTTCGCTGTCGGTGCCGGTATTGGCCGCCGATGCACCTGAGGCGCCTCAGGCGCCCGCCGCTTCCGCCGAGGCGCCCGTCGCCGTCGCCGTTGCCGTTGAGGCGCCCGCTGCGGCTGCCTCTTTGGAAGCCTCTTTGGAAATCTCTTCGGAAACCTCTTCGGAAGCTTCGCTCGACAGCGTTGTGAAGGGATTGGCCGCTTCGTCCGAAACGGATGCGGCCGATGCAAACGGCGGCGAGTCCGATGAACGGATTGAGGGGCGAACGGACGAAGGTCAGGAAGGCAGTCAGGAAGGTGGTCAGGAAGGCGGTCAGGAAGGCGCGCTTGAGGCGAAGGCCGCTGAGGAGAATGCCGTCGGCGAAAAGATGCGGGATGCCGAAGAGACTGAGGCTGACGAAGACCGGAGCGGTGCCGCCGAACTCCGCACGGCCGACGCGGTGGCGCCGCTTGCGCTCGTGCCGCCCTTTCTGGACTTCATGCCCTACGTGACGAGCCTCAAGGACGTCGAGGAGGTCTTCGGCAAGAGCGCGCGCCTTTACGACGAAGGCCGCTACGGCAAGCGCCACATCATCACGGGGCAGGACTTCGATCTCGGCGTCACGAGCATTCTCGTCTACTACACGGACGGCGGACTTCTCTCCGACGTATTTCTGAGGATTCCGGCCAAGGAGCGCCCGCGCGTTCTTGAGGCCCTGAAGGCGATGACGCCGTCGATGAATCCCGAGGGCATCTGGGCTGAAGAGGCCGGGCGCAACTACTGGCGCACGAAGACCGCGGAACTCTCCGTGAGTCCGGTCAAGGGCGACGACTTCACGGTCGAGTACGGCGCCACGGCGCGCCAGATCCGGGAGACGCGCGCCTGGATCGAGGCGGATCCCGCCCACCGTGCGCCGCGCTTTGCGGGTCTCACGATCGGCATCTCGACAGCGGCCGACGTCAAGGCCAAGGCCGACGGCAAGCGCTGTCGGATTTTGGGACCGAGCCTCGCGAAGGACGGCTCCTCCACGTACGCCTTGAGCGGCCCCTGCTTCGGAGTGCCGGGCGAATATCAGTCGCTCGCCTGGATTGCGGCCGACAGCGGCAGGCTGACGCGCCTCTTCCTGCAGAGCCGCGGCGACGCCGTGGGATTTTCCTCCGTGCTGCCTGCGCTTGAAAAGCGCTACAGGCCCACGGGCAAGCCCGGCGAATTCGAGGCGGGCGAGGCGCCTGCGCGCAACGTCTGGCCTGCCGTCATCCGCTTCACGCCCTATCGCAAGGCCGCGGGCGGCACCGTCGAGGAGGGCACCCTTGAATTCTTCGCCGGCATCGACGGCGTGAAGAAAGAGGAGGCCGTCTGGGACGCGCTTCTCGAGGAGAAGAAGGCGAGGGAGGCTCAGGCAAGGCAGGTCGACAGCCTGTTCGAATGACCTCGGCAACGGCTTGAACAAACGAAAGGCCCTGCAGGAGCGAATCCTGCGG
>CABUOH010000156.1 GCA_902493085.1 uncultured Sutterella sp.
GGCCCTCATCACGATTCAGTGTCTCAAGGCCTTCTCCCACCACCGACCGAAGCGCCTTCTCATCACGGTTGCCGGCGCTCTGGCGGGTTTCCTGCCCTGGCCTTTGGCGGCCTTGGCAGTTGACCCCGCCAAAGCCGTCGTCTGGTTTGGCGAATGGCTCCCTGTTCAACTCTCACACTTTGCGCTCGCCGGGCCCGAGACTTATCTCTGGTTCGCCAAGAACGCTCTCTGGTACCTGTGTCCCATATGGCCCTTCGCGCTCTGGGGCCTCTACGCCTGGCGCCGTCAAATCCGCCTGACACACATCCTGCTTCCGGCCGCCGCACTCATGGCCGGCATTCCGGCCGTGATCTTCTCGTCGTTTCAAGCCTATGACACGGTTTTCCTCGCTTTTCTGCCGATGCTTTCCGTCATTGCCGCCTTCGGTCTCGTAACGGTTAGACGCGGCTACGAAAACGTGCTCGACTGGTTCTCGCTCACGATCTTCTCGCTGGGACTTCTGGTGCTCTGGTCCTATTGGTTCGCCTGGCTCACCCACTTTGCGCCCAAGATGGCCGAGTCCCTGCAGAAGCTCGCTCCTGGAAGCGTTCCCGTCCTCGACTCCGGACTGGCGCTAGCCTCCTTCGTATCCATCATTTGGTTCGTCTTCGTCGGTTGGCGCCTGACGCACCGTCCGATCGTCGTCTGGCGCGGCCCCTGGCTCGCCGCCGCAGGCATCACCGCATTCTCCGCCTCGCTCGTCGGCCTCTACCATTCGGCGCTTGACATCAACCGTTCCTACGAACCCGTTGTAAAGGCGGTCGCCCGCAACCTTACAGACAAGGGCTTGAAGCCCGGCGACCTCGTCTGCGGAAACGGTCTGAACCATGGCCTGCAGGCACTCTTCAAACACTATGCCGGACTGGACATCCTTGTGCGCGCCGAGCCCGACCAGTGCCACTTCATAATTGAACGTACCCGCAGCAACGACGTTCTTCCCGACAGCTTCCGTCGTCCCCATACCGACGAAGCCTTCACTGTCATTCACAACCGTTAAGCCTCGCTCCCCTCATGACGACACTGCCGCCTCCCAAAACCTCGTTCTCAGCGCTCATACACCTTGCGGGTCCCATTTTCGTCGCCAACATCGCCATCGTCGGCAGCGGCACCATCGACACGATCATGGCCGGCCAGCTTGGGAAGGATCACCTGGCCGCCATCGCCGTTGCCATCGCCGCCACCATATCCGTCGTCATGGGACTGGCGGGCATCCTTCAAAGTCTTTCCCCGATTGCGGGGCATCACTACGGGGCCCGCAACTACAAAGCAGTCGGAGAGGAGCTTGAGCAAAACTTCTGGCTCGGCGGTTTTCTATGTCTCCTCGGCGTTCCGCTCCTCATGTACACCGACCTCTGGATTTCATTGGGCAAGGTTGAGGGCGAGGTCGCCCGCATGGCTTCCGAGTTTCTGCTCTTCACCGCGCTGGCTCTGCCGGCCTGCCTGTTCGCACGCACCTTCATTTCCGTCAACGCGGCTCTCTCGCGTCCTCGCATCACGATGTGGGTCTCGCTCGCCATGCTTGCGCTGAAGGTGCCGCTCAACGGCATCTTCATGTACGGCTGGCTCGGCTTCCCGGCCATGGGCGGCTCAGGGGCCGGCGCATCCTTCTGCATCCTCAACTACCTGGCCTTCTTCTGCTACCTTGCAATCTGGAAGAAGGACGCCTTTTACCGCACGATGCATGCGCAACGGATATTCGGTCCGCGCTGGACGCTCATGAAGGAGCAACTTCACGTCGGCATTCCAATCGGTCTGAGCACCTTCTTTGAAGTTTCCAGCTTCACACTGATGGCCATCTTCGTCGCACGCTTCGGATCCGAGGCCGTCTCCGCCCACCAGATCGTGGCCAACATCACGAGCCTGTGCTACATGCTGCCGCTATCAATCGGCATCGCCTCCTCCGTCCTCATCTCACAGTGCCTCGGCGCACGATGGCCCGCCGTCGCCTACACGGTTCTCAAGCGTACGCTCGCCGTCTCCGTCATCATCTCCACATGCATCGTCACGATTCTCTTCTTTGCCCGCAGCTACCTCGTCACACTCTATTCGTCTGACGCGGGCGTGTGTGCGATGGCCGCCTCGCTGCTCATCTTCGGATGCCTCTATCATGTCTTCGATGCGATGCAGTCCGTCAGTTCGTTTGCACTTCGCGGCTATCGCGTCACCCGCCTTCCCATGATCATTTACGGCGTCATGCTCTGGGGCGTCGGCCTTGGCGGCGGCTACATGCTCGCCTTCGGCACGCCCTTGACAGGAAAGCCTATGGGAGCATACGGCTTCTGGAGCGCTACGGCCGCCGGTCTCTGGCTGACCGGCATCTCTCTTGCCTGCATGGCCCTCTGGGTCGGACGCCAGTTCGCCCGCGACGACATTCATTCTACGGAGGAAATCGCACAGGCCGTCAAGGCATCCCGCGCTTGAAACCGCATCATTTCCAAGGGCGCCGCAAGCCGATGCGACGCTCTTTTCATTGAGCCCTACGCAACGTTCAGCCGGATTCCGTTGCGCTATGATTGACGGTCAGATTCCTCACCAGGCGTTCAAAATGTCGACCATCCTCTTTTCCAGTCCGATCTTTGGGCCGGTACACAGCCGCCGTCTTGGCGTTTCACTCGGCATCAATCTACTCCCCGCCGACGGCAAGCTCTGCAGCTTCGACTGCATTTACTGCGAGTGCGGACTCAACGGTCAACACCGACCGGAACTGAAGATGCCGTCCCGCGAAGCCGTGCGCAATGCGCTTCGAGCCAAACTTGAGGACATGAAGAGAGAAGGCGTCCTGCCCGATGCCATCACCTTTTCGGGCAACGGCGAACCTACGTCTCACCCGGACTTCGAGGAAATCATCAACGACACCCTAGCGCTTCGCGACGAATACGCACCCAAAAGCAAGGTAAGCGTCCTCACAAATGCTACCCACATCATCAAGGACAACGTCTTTCGAGCTCTGCTCAGGGTCGACAATGCGCTCCTCAAGCTTGACACCGTGGACGAAGCCTACATACATCTTGTCGACCGGCCGACTAGCCGCTACGACCTTTCCAAGCTCATCGAGCGCATGAAGGCCTTCAAGGGGCGGTGCATCATCCAAACGATGTTCATGAAAGGCGAGTGGGAGAACCACAGCGTCGACAATACCAGCGACGAATACGTCGTCCCCTGGCTTGACGCCTTGAAGGACATCGCGCCCAGACTCGTTACGATCTACACCCTCGACAGGGAAGCTCCGGGAAAAAAGCTCCTCAAGGCACCTCGCGAACGTCTCGAAGAAATTGCCGCACGCGTCAATGCGCTCGGTATTCCTGCAACCGTAAGCGGTTGAACAACGATCGGCCCGAAAAAAAACTCCGCCCAACCGAACGTCGAGCGGAGTTTTTCATTCTCCCGGCCGCTCCGATAAGCGGCTCTCAGAATTAATAGCGGCGGCTTTCAAGCGCAGCGATGCGGTCCTCGATGGACGGATGGGTGGCAAAGAGCGAACCGATGCCGCCCGAGATGCCGAAGCCCTTAACAGCTCCCGGAAGTTCGTTCTGGGCTTCCATGCTGCCAAGGCGGCGAAGCGCGTTGATCATGGGCTGATTGGACTGCATGATCTCTGCAGCGCCCGCATCGGCGTGGTATTCGCGCCAGCGGGAGAAGTAGGCAACGACCATGCCGGCGAGGAAGCCGAGACAGATGTCGAGCACAAGACTCGTCACGTAATAACCGACCCCCGGCGCATCGTCTTCATTGCGAAGAATCTGCCGGTCAACCACCCAACCGATGACGCGGGAGAAGAACACGACAAAGGTGTTCATCACCCCCTGCAGAAGCGTCTGGGTAACCATGTCGCCGTTCTTCACATGCGAGATTTCGTGCGCAAGCACGGCCTCAACCTCATCACGGTTCATGATGTTGAGAAGGCCCGTCGAAACGGCAACCATGGCACTCGACGCAGAAGCGCCGGTGGCAAAAGCATTGGGCTCACCCTCATAGATGCCGACTTCGGGCATCGGAATGCCTGCCCTTTCAGCTTCATGGCGCACGACGCCGACGAGATAGGCCTCAAGACCAGGCTGAGGATTGTTCGTGTCGATCATCTGCACGCCCATGCTCATCT
>CABUOH010000157.1 GCA_902493085.1 uncultured Sutterella sp.
GCATGCCGGCGAGCTTGCGCTGGCCTTCGGTGCTCGGGACGACGCCTGCCTTGCCGTCGCTCTGGCTCGTGACGGCCACATAGCGCAGGAATCGTTCAAGAATAGCTTCCTTCATGATGTTTTCTCTCCTCAAAGGGGTTTCTCTGCATGCGGTTGGCGTCCCGCCTCAGGCGGAGCGCCTTGTTGTCCGGACGGAGGCCATGGGTCCTGCCGCCGTCCGGATGCGGATCAGCGATCCTGTTACTGAGCGGCGCGCTCTTCAAGCACGGCCACGGCCGGAAGCTTCTTGCCTTCCAGGAATTCAAGGAAGGCGCCGCCGCCCGTGGAGATGTAGGAGACGCGGTCGGCAATGCCGAACTGGTGCACGGCGGAAACCGTGTCGCCGCCGCCGGCGATCGAGAAGGCGCCCTTGTCGGTCGCCTCGGCGATGGCGTCGGCCATCACGCGCGTGCCTTCGGCATAGGGGGCCATCTCAAAGACGCCGACCGGGCCGTTCCAGACGATCGTGCCCGCGCTCTTGAGAATGTCGGCGAGCATCGCGGCGGTCTTGGGACCGACGTCCAGAATCATTTCATCCTCGGCAACATCGTCCACATCGGCCACGCGGTGCTCGGCGTCCGCCGAGAAGGCCTTGGCAACCACGACGTCGACCGGCATCGGAAGGCTGGCGCCCTTGGCGGCGAGCACTTCGAGCACCTTGCGGCATTCGTCGACGAGCTCGGGCTCGGCGAGTGACTTGCCGATCGGCTTGCCCGCGGCGAGAAGGAACGTATTGAGAATGCCGCCGCCCACGATCAGGCGGTCAACCTTTTGCGCAAGGTTGGAGAGAATCGTGAGCTTCGTGGAAACCTTGGAGCCGCCGACGATGGCCGCGAGCGGATGACGAGCTTCCTCGACGGACTTCGTGAGGGCATCGATTTCGGCAGCCATCAGCGGACCCGCGCAGGCGACGGCGGCATGACGGGCAACGCCGACCGTGGAAGCCTGGGCGCGGTGGGCCGTGCCGAAGGCGTCGTTGACATAAACGTCGCAAAGCGCCGCGTACTTCTTCGAGAGCTCTTCGGCGCACTTCTTTTCGCCGACATTGCAGCGGCAGTTTTCAAGCATCACGACCTGTCCCGGCTCGACGGAAACGCCGTCAACCCAGTCGGCGGCGAGCGGCATGTCGCAGCCCAGAAGCTCGCCCATGCGGCGGGCCACGCCGGCAAGGCTGTCGGCCGGGTTCACGACGCCTTCCGTCGGACGGCCGAGGTGGCTCATCACCATCACGGCAGCGCCCGCATCAAGGGCGGTTCGGATGGCCGGAACGCTCGCCACAAGGCGCGTTTCATTGGTGATGCGGCCGTTTTCATCGTGAGGGGCATTGAGGTCGCTCCGGATGAGGACGCGCTTGCCTGCGAGAAGGCCGTCCTTGGCAAGTTTTTCAAGGGTCAGAACGTGCATGACTTGTTCTCCGAAAGGGGTGCGGCGTCCGCGCGCCGCTTATGAAAACTAAAAGTGAGAAAGCCACGCCGGGGATGCACATCCGGGGCATGGCTTTCATTGATCATCGGGACCTGCCGATTACTTGGCGGCCATCATTGCGCAGGCCGTGTCGAGCATGCGGTTGGAGAAGCCCCATTCGTTGTCGTACCAGGCGGTGACCTTCACGAGACGATTGCCGGAAACCTTCGTCAGCGTGGAGTCGAAGATCGAGCTGTGGGCATCGCCGTTGAAGTCCGTGGAAACGAGAAGCTCGTCGTTGTAGGCGAGGATGCCGGCGAGGTCTTCGGACTCGGAGGCGGCCTTGACGAGCGCGTTGATTTCCTCAACGCTCGTGTCGCGCTTGGCGATGAAGGTGAGGTCGACGAAGCTCACGTTGATCGTCGGGACGCGAACGGCGAAGCCGTCGAGAAGACCGTTGAGCTCCGGAAGCACGAGACCCACGGCCTTGGCGGCGCCCGTCTTCGTCGGAATCATGGAAAGCGTGGCCGCACGGGCGCGGCGCATGTCCTTGTGATACACGTCGGTGAGAACCTGGTCGTTCGTATAGGAGTGGACCGTGGTCATCAGGCCGCGCTCGATGCCGACCGTGCGGTGCAGGGCCTTGGCGAGCGGCGCGAGGCAATTCGTCGTGCAGGAGGCGTTGGAGACGACAAGGTCGGAAGCCTTGAGAACTTCCTGGTTGACGCCGTAGACGACCGTAGCATCGGCCGTCTTGCCCGGTGCGGAGAGCAGAACCTTCTTGGCGCCCTGCTCAATGTGCACCATGCTCTTTTCCTTCGAGTTGAAGGCGCCCGTGCACTCCATCACGACGTCGACATTGAGTTCGCCCCAGGGAATTTCCTTCGGATCGCGCGTGGCGAAGACGCGGATGCGGTCGCCGTTGACGATCAGCGTGTCCGTGCCCTCGACCTGCACGTCGGCCTTGAAGCGGCCGTGGCAGGAGTCATGCTTGAGAAGATGGGCGTGGATGGCGAGGTCGCCGGGCGCATTGATGGCGACGATCTCCACGTCATGCTTCTTGCCGCCCTCGTAGTGAGCGCGCAGAACGTTGCGGCCGATGCGGCCGAAACCGGTGATGGCAACACGAATGGTCATTTCTATTCCTTCTGTCTGTCTTTGTTGTTACTTGAGAAGCTGCTCAACCTTGGCAACCACATTTTCAACCGTAAAACCGAAACGTTCCCAGAGAACGCCGGCCGGCGCGCTTTCGCCGAAGGTGTCGACGCCGATCACGGCGCCCCTGCCGGAGAAGTACTTGTACCAAAGGTCGGACTTGGAGGCCTCGATGGCCAGAACCGGAACGCCTTCGGGCAGAACGGCTCGGCGATAGGCCTCGTCCTGCTCGTCAAAGAGGTTCGTGCAGGGCATCGAGACGACGCGGGCCTGCACGTTGCGGGCCGCGAGTTCCGCGCGGGCCTTCATGGCCAGGCCGACTTCGGAGCCCGTGGCAAGGAGCACCACTTCGGCTTCGCCGGCGCCGGCGGGCGCTTCGGCGGCGACGTAGCCGCCGCGGGCGATCGCGTCGGCATCCACTTCGTCGCGGTCAAGGAACGGAACGTTCTGGCGCGTGAACACGAGGCAGGAGGGGCCGTGACGGCGTTCAATGGCGCTCGCCCACGCGACGATCGTCTCGACCGTGTCGGCGGGACGCCAGACATGCATGTCCGGAATGAGGCGCAGGCTCGGCACGTGTTCGACGGACTGATGCGTCGGGCCGTCCTCGCCCAGGCCGATCGAGTCGTGCGTGAAGACGTTGATGACGCGCTGCTTCATGAGGGAGGACATGCGCAGGGCGTTGCGGGAATAGTCGGAGAACGTGAGGAACGTGGCCGCGTACGGGATGAAGCCGCCGTAGAGCGCAATGCCGTTCATGATGGCGGACATGCCGAACTCGCGAACGCCGTAGCTGATGTGGCGGGCATGGAAGTCCCCGCTGTTGAGCGACTTGACGCCGTTCCAGTTCGTGAGGTTCGACCCCGTCAGGTCGGCGGAGCCGCCGAGCAATTCGGGAAGCGCCGGCGCCAGCGCATTGAGCGCCTTCTGGCTCGCCTTGCGGGTGGCGACGGTCTCGGCGGCCTCCTCGGCCGCACAGAGGGCGTCCATCACGGTTTCGGACCAGTTCTCGGGGAGTTCGCCCGCGAGACGGCGCTTGAGCTCGGAAGCCAGTTCCGGATACTGCGCAGCGTAGCCCTCGAACATCTTCTGCCACTCGGCCTCGATGCGCGCGCCTTCGGCACGATGATCCCAGGCGTCATAGACCTCCTGCGGAACTTCAAAGGGCGCGTAGGGCCAGCCGATCGCGGCGCGGGTGGCGGCGATTTCCTCGTCGCCGAGCGCCTCGCCGTGCACCTTGGCGGTGCCCTGGCGGTTGGGAGAACCCTTGCCGATGGTGGTGCGGGCGATGATGAGGGTGGGCTTTTCTTCGGAACGCTTGGCCTCGGCGATGGCGGCGTCCATGGCGTCGATGTCGTGACCGTCGACCGGACCGATCACATTCCAGCCGTAGGCTTCAAAGCGCCCGCGCGTGTCGTCGCCGAACCAGCCCTTGACGTCGCCGTCAATCGAAATGCCGTTGTCGTCGTAAATGGCGATGAGCTTGTTGAGCTTCCAGACGCCGGCGAGAGAGCAGAC
>CABUOH010000158.1 GCA_902493085.1 uncultured Sutterella sp.
CGGGGGCAGCAACACGGCCCTCATTTTCGAGCCCAACGCCTGACTTCCTTCTCGACGCCTTTCCCTCAAGTCCATGTCCGAAACCACGCATACCGAATATCTCGATCCTGAAAGCTACCTTCCGCACAAAAAGCCCATGTGCGTCATCACCCGCGTCGTGCACGTGGGCGAGACGGACGTCACGACCGAGGCGGACCTTGATGCGGACGGCGTCTTCGCCGCGCACTGGCGACCCGACGGCGAGCTCCCCGAAGCCTTCTTTCTGGAGGTGATGGCGCAGACGATCGGCATCTGGTCGCACGTGCACGATGAGGCGACCGTCGTCCCCGAGGGCGACCGCAAGGCCGATGCCGGGCTGCTTCTGTCGGTGCGCGGCATCAAGATCGAACGCTGCGTCAGGATGGGAGAAGGCGTGCTCGTCTGCAGCATGACGAAGATGATGCTCGACGACCGCCTCGCCGTCTTTGAAGGGACGGTCAAGTGCGCCGACGAAGTCGTGGCTTCGGGACGACTCACGGTCTTTCAGCCGCTTGAGAGCGAAATCGATGCGCTCCTTGCGGGCTGAAGGCATAATTCACCCTCATGCAGAAAGTCTTTTAATAAACGGATCATGACCGAATACAAGAAAACCGTTCTCATCACCGGCGCTTCGCGCGGCATCGGACGCGCCTGCGCGCTCGAGCTCGCCCGCACGGGGCATGCGCTCGTTCTCAACAGCCGCAAGCCTTCCGAAGAGATGGACGAGACCGTTCGCCTTTGCGAAGCGGCGGGCGCTCAAGTGCGCACGCTCTTTTTCGACGTGGGCTCGACCGAAGCCGCCCGCACGGCGATCGAGGCCGACATTGACGCCAACGGCGCCTACTGGGGCGTCGTCCTCAATGCCGGCGTCACCTGCGACAACGCCTTCCCGGCGCTCGAGGAAGCGGATTGGAAGCGCGTGATCGACGTGGATCTCAACGGCTTTTACAACGTCATCCATCCGGCCGTCATGCCGATGGTGCGCGCCCGAAAGGGCGGGCGCATCGTGACGATGTCGTCGGTCTCGGGCGTCACGGGCAACCGCGGCCAGACCAACTACAGCGCCGCCAAGGCCGGTCTCATCGGCGCCTCGAAGGCGCTCGCCGTCGAACTGGCCAAGCGCCGCATCACGGTCAACTGCGTCGCGCCGGGCCTCATCGACACCGGCATGGTCGACATGAACGAAATCGCCCGCGAGCACGCGATGGCGATGATCCCGATGCAGCGCATCGGCACGCCTGAGGAAGTGGCGGCCGTCGTCGGCTTTCTCATGGACGATCGCGCGTCCTACGTCACGCGCCAAGTCATCAACGTCAACGGAGGCATGGTCTGATGCGCAGAGTCGTTGTTACCGGCATGGGCGGCGTCACGTCGCTCGGTCAAAATTGGGAATCGGTCAAGGCGGGGCTTCTCGCCCGCAGGAATGCGGTGCGCCGCATGCACGAGTGGGACGACATCGAGGGTCTCAACGCCAAGCTCGGCGCGCCGGTCCTCGACTTCACGCTGCCCGAGCACTACACGCGCAAGCGCATCCGCTCGATGGGCCGCGTCTCGCTCCTTTCGACCCGCGCGACCGAGCTCGCCCTCGAGCAGGCGGGCCTCCTTGACGATCCCGTCGTCAAGAGCGGGCGCACCGGCATCGCCTACGGCTCCTGCACGGGCAGCACCCGCGCCGTGGCGGACTTCGGCGAGATGATCGTCAACCGCAGCACGCGCGGCATCACCGCCACGACCTACGTGCAGATGATGCCGCACACCACGGCCGTCAACACGGGGCTCTTCTTCGGCATCACCGGCCGCGTCATTCCGACGCCGAGCGCCTGCACGTCGGGCTCTCAGGCGATCGGCTATGCCTGGGAGGCCATCCGCTACGGCGCACAGGACGTCATGGTGGCGGGCGGCGCCGAAGAGCTTTGCCCGTCCGAGGTCGCCGTCTTCGACACGCTCTTTGCGGCGAGCACCCGCAATGAAGAGCCCGAATTGACGCCGCGTCCCTTCGACGTCAACCGCGACGGTCTCGTGATCGGCGAGGGCGCCTGCACGCTCGTTCTCGAGGAGCTCGAGCACGCCCGCGCACGCGGCGCGACGATCTACGCCGAACTCGTCGGCTTTGCAACCAACTGCGACGCCACCCACATCACGCAGCCCAACAGCGCCACCATGCGCATCTGCATGGAGGAGGCCCTCAGGACGGCGGGGCTTGCCGCTTCCGACATCGGCTACGTCTCCGCTCACGGCACCGCCACCTCGCGCGGCGACTGCGCCGAATCGATTGCCACGGCCGGGCTTTTCGGGAACAAGACGCCCGTTTCGTCTCTGAAGAGCTTCTTCGGTCACACGCTCGGCGCCTGCGGCTCGATCGAAGCGTGGCTTGCCATCGAGATGATGCGGGAAGGCTGGTTCAGCCCGACCATCAACCTCACCGACATTGATCCTGAATGCGGCGAGCTTGACTACATCACGGGCGAAGAGCGCAAAATCGAAACCGAGTTCGTTCAGAGCAACAACTTCGCCTTTGGCGGCATCAACACGTCGCTCATCTTCAAGCGTTTCTGACGAAGGACGCGCATGAGGCAGGGGCCTGAAGGCCCGGGGCCAATACAACAAAGGGGCGTCCGTGCGGGCGCCCCTTTGGCTTGAGAATTTCGAAAAGCGTTCGACGGGCCCCTCAGGCCGATCGTCAGAGCATCAACTCTTTCTGGAGCCAATCGGTGATGAGCGATTGGGCGCGCTCGCCGTCTTCGAGGCGAAGCGCCTTGAGAACCTCGCGGTCGAGACTCAGCATGTCGGAGTACCAGCTGTCCTCGAGCTCGTCCGCGCGGGCTTCGAGATAGTTCATCGTGTGAAAGAGGAGCGACGTGGCAAACACCTGAAGCACGCGGTTGCCGCTTCCCTTGAAGACCGTTTCCCAGAACTGGCGGTGAAACTTGAGCGCGGCGCGGCGGAATTCGATGCAGCCCTCCATGTTCGCAACGATGGAGGAGAGCGTTCCCATTGCCGCGGGCGGCAGGCGGCGAACGGCAAGCGAGATGAGTCCCGTGTCAAAGAGGCGTCGTGCCTCATTGAGTTCGAAGGCATCGAAATTGCCGATCTTGATGTGGGATTCGATCTGCCGCGAGATGTCGTTGGGTTCGGGCTCCGTAAAGGAGATGCCGCGCTTTTGCGTGCGCGTGACGATCCCCATCTGCGTCATGACGTCGAGCGCCTGGCGCACGTGGTAGCGCGAGACTTTGAAGCGGTCGGCTAGACCCGCTTCCGTGTCGGGTTCTGCGCCAGCCCGAGACTGCTTGAGCAGGTGGGCGTGTATGGAGCGGAACAGGCTCTCTTCATCCATGATGGGGGAGGGGAAAAATGAGGGCGGACTTCAGGAGGCCCCGAAGCGTCGCGGTTTAAAAATTGTCGACAATTATACCGTTGTGCAACGGGAACGCAAAAGCGGGCGACCAGGCTGTGGGCGAGCAGGCCGGGCAAGTCGGCATTCGAACGCCCCGGACGTGAAGGGCGACCGGGGCGCTTGCAAGCCTGTGTTTCGCAGGGATCAGCGGAAGACCGCGTTGAGGAGCTTGCCGTCGTTGGGTTCGGAGTCAACGAGATCGTTGAGTTCGACAATGTTCGGGAAGGCTTCCTTCATCTGGCGGCGAACCTGGCACGGGATGTTGCAGCCTTCGTACTCTTCGCCGAGGTCGACGTCCTCGACGGGGATGTTCTTCTCGGCGGCCTTGGCTTTTGCGTAGCGCGTGCAGACCTCAATGTCGGAGAAAACGGCGGGCGAGTTGATTTCCTCAGGCGTGAGCTTGAGTTCGCATTCGTTCCAGATCGTGAAGCGCTGCATCATCAAATAGGCGACGCCGTCCTTCTTGTAGTCGATCACGACGTTGTCCTTGAAGAGGAACATCGGATTCTTGATCGTAAATTCGTGCTTGCTGGAGCCCAGACCGAATGTGAGGGCGCTCTTGCCGAGGTTGCGCGCGAACACGGCACCGGTATTGTGACCGACGAGCGCATAGCCCGCGACCGTGTTGCCGTCGGAGGTCTTGCCCAAGGTTGTCGGCGTGCCGAGCATTTCACGCACTTCGGCAAGCG
>CABUOH010000159.1 GCA_902493085.1 uncultured Sutterella sp.
CAGCACGTCAGATTTCCCGTCCGCGTCTACTGGGAGGACACCGATGCCGGCGGCATCGTCTACCACGCCAACTACCTTCGGTTCATGGAACGCGCCCGCAGCGACATGCTCCGCAGGATCGGCTTCGGCCAGAACGAGCAGCGCAACCGGGACGACGGCGTCCTTTTCGTCGTCGCCTCGCTCAGCATCACTTATCATCGCGGCGCCGCGCTTGACGACGACCTTGAGGTGATCACGAGCATTGAAAAGCTCGGACGCGCATCGCTTATCTTTGAGCAGCGCATCGTGCGCGGAGACGAATCCATCGCCACGGGCAAGGTCCGCGTCGGCGTCATCGGTGCCAAGAGCTTTGCGCCCACGCCTCTGCCCGACGACCTCTACGAAACGATCAAGGCATTCATGGCGGATTAAGCCTGAAGCGCCTTTGCCATGCACTCCTTCATTCAACGCCCCCCATTCAACGCCACCTAAACAGCGATTACTCAACATGCAGCCCACTGCCGATTTGTCGATTCTGACCCTTGTCGCCAACGCCAGCCTCGTGGTGAAGTGCGTTCTGGCCATTCTTGTCTTCCTCTCGCTTGCGAGCTGGACGGTCATCTTCCAGAAGTACTTCACGATCTCCCGCGCCTCGCGTCAGGTTGAAGAATTCGAAGCCCGCTTCTGGAGCGGCACGGAACTCAATCAGCTCCTCGAGACCGCCAAGCGCAACCATGAAACCGCCGGCATCGAGGAACGCATCTTCAGCGCCGGCATGACCGAATACCTCAAGCAGAGCCGTCAGGATCCGAACGCCCTCAACAGCGTCTCGCGCGCCATGCGCGCAGTCTACAACCGCGAGATGGATCATCTCGAGCGCAGCCTTCCGCTGCTTGCCTCGATCGGTTCCACCTCTCCCTACATCGGCCTCTTCGGTACGGTCTGGGGCATCATGAACGCCTTCACGGGGCTCTCCTCCCTTGACAACGTGAGCCTGGCCGTCGTTGCTCCAGGCATCGCCGAAGCGCTTGTCGCCACCGCCATCGGCCTCTTCGCCGCCATCCCCGCCGTGGCCGCCTACAACTACTACAACAACCGCGTCGGACGCCTCACGGTCCGCCTTGAAGGCTTCAGCGAAGAATTCCTCAACATCCTTCAGCGCCAGCACGGCCGGAGTTAAGCCATGTCCCTGCGTGGAAATACCAAGCGCCGCGGCATGATGGCCGAGATGAACGTCGTTCCCTACATCGACGTCATGCTCGTGCTCGTCGTGATCCTGATGGTCGCCGCGCCCTTCGTGAATCCGAGCGTCGTGAACCTGCCGTCGGTCAACAAGGCCTCAAAAGCCCCCGAACAGGTGATTGAAGTCATCGTCTATCCCGACAGCCGTCTTTCGCTTCGCCAGGGCAAGGACATGAAGCCCGTCGACATTGCCGGGCTGGTTGCCGCCGTCAAGACGGCTCAGGGCGAAAAAGCCGACACGCCCGTGGTGATCGCAGCCGACAAGGACGTCCGCTATGAGGACGTCGTCAACGTCCTCAAGCTCCTTCAAAGCGCCGACGTCCCCCGTGTCGGCCTCGCGCTTCGCATTGAACGAAGCGCGGAAGCCCGCTAACCCTTACGCCATCCATTTTTCGTCATGAACGACAGAGAGACCAACGACCGCTTCCGAAAAGAGGACCGCAGGGACATGATGCCCGCCGCCGTCCTCTCGGGCTGCGTGCACGTCATCCTTTTCGTCGGACTCTTCTCCGTTTTCCAGTGGACGACCGATTCCGAAACCGTTTATGCGGAGCTCTGGGCGCCCGAACCGGTCTCCGGCGGCAACGACCCCAAGGGCGTAGCCGTCAAGCCGCCTGAAGCGCCCGAACCCAAGCCCAACGAGATCGACGAGCAGCGCGAATCTCAAGAGGCGCAGGAAGCCGCGCAACGCGAAGCCGCCGAACAGCAGGCACGCCTGCAGGAGGAGGCGGCACTGCGCGAAGCCGAACGTCAGGAAGCGCTTGCCGCAGCCGAACGCGAACGCGTCGAAGCTCAGAAAGCCGCAGAAGAGGCCCGCGAAGCCGAAGAGGCCCGTCGTGCCCAGGAAGCCCGACTCGCCGCCGAACGCGCCGAGGCTGAACGCATCGAAAAGGCTCGTCAGGACGCCATTGAAGCGGAGCGACGGGCCGAAGAAAAGCGTGCTCAGCAGGAAGCCGAACGACTCGCGCAGGAAAAACTGGCACAAGAACGAAAGGCCGCCGAGGAGGCGCGCCTTCAGGCGGAAGCCCGTCGCGCTCAGGAAGCCCGACTGGCTGAGGAAAAGCGTCTTGCCGAAGAAAAGCGTGCTGAAGAAGCCCGCATTGCCGAAGAAAAGCGCCAGGCCGAAATCAAGCGCATTGCCGCGGAGAAGAAGGCCGCTGAAGAACGCCGCGAGCGCGAGCGCATTCGTCAAGCCATTCGTCAGCAGGAGCTCGCCCGACTCAACGCCAAGATCGATCCGGACAGCCAGCGCTCTGGCACGCCTTCGGGCGACAAGCGCAACGTGAAGCAGAACCTCACGGGTTCTGCGCTGGCTAGCTACAACGCCCGCATCATCGCCTGCGTGCGTCCCAACATCTCGATCGAAGTGCCGTCCTCCACCCGTCGCGGCCAATTCATCGCAGAATTCGTCGTCAAGCCCATGCCCAACGGCGAGCTTGCGGGCGATCCGGTCTACGCAAAGAAGTCCGGCTGGGACGCGTACGACTCCGCCGTGCGCAACGCCATCCTCAAGTGCAGGCCCTTCCCCGTTCCCGACAAGGGCTACAACATCCCGAAGGAGGTTCGCCTGCGCTTCGACCCGGTCGACGACCGGCGATAGCCGTTCGTCTCGCCGCAAACACAAAGAGGAGGCCTTCTGGACCTCCTCTTGGTGTTTCTCATGCACATGCGGAGCTCAGGCAGCGAGCCCCGCGGCAAATCATGCTCAGCGCTTGATCTGCTTCGTCACGAATTCAACGGCTTCCTCCGTCTTCACCATCACCTTCTCGGCGAGGTTGCGGCGGCAGGCATATTCGACTTCGCCGTTCTTGAGGCCGCGGTCGCCGATGACGATGCGGTGGGGCACGCCGATAAGCTCCCAGTCGGCGAACATCACGCCCGGGCGCATGTCGCGGTCATCCAGAATGACGTCGACGCCCTGGGCCTTGAGCTCTTCATAGAGACGATCCGCAACTTCGCGCACGGCCTCGCTCTTGGCGTAGTTCATCGGGCAGATCACCGCTTCAAAGGGAGCGATGGAATCCGGCCAGATGATGCCGCGTTCGTCGTGGCTCTGCTCGATGGCGGCGCCCGCAAGGCGGGTCACGCCGATGCCGTAGCAGCCCATTTCAAGAACCTTCGGCTGGCCGTTCTCATCAAGATAGGTCGCGTTAAGCGCTTCGGAATACTTCGTGCCGAGATAGAAGACGTGACCGACTTCAATGCCGCGCTGCAGGCGAAGGGTGCCCTTGCCGTCGGGCGAAGCATCCCCTTCGACGACGTTGCGAAGATCGGCGGTCTTGGGTTCGGGAAGATCGCGGCCGAAGTTCACGCCGGTGTAGTGATAGCCCTCTTCATTGGCGCCGCAGCAGAAGTCCGACATGTTGGCAACCGTCAGATCGGCATAGACGGCCACATCGCCCTTGATGCCGACGGGGCCGAGATAACCGGGCTTGGAACCGAAGTTCTCAAGGATTTCCGCGTCGGTGGCAAAGCGGAAGCCCTCCTTGAGCTCAGGAAGATGGCCCGCCTTGACTTCGTTGAGATCGTGGTCGGCACGCAGAAGGATGAGGACGATCTTGGCGGGCAGCGGATTGCCCTTTTCGTCAACGCAGTCGCCCGCAAGCACAACGCTCTTGACGGACTTTTCGAAGGGAATGCCGAGGAATTCCGCCACGTCGTGGCACTTTTCCTTGCCCGGCGTCGGACGCTTGACCATCTCTTCAAGCGCAGCGGCGCGCGTTTCCACGAGGGCTCGGGCTTCGGCAAGCTCGATGTTGGCTGCGTAGTCGCTCTCGGGACAATAGGCAATGACGTCTTCGCCGGCATTGGTAATCACCTGGAATTCATGAGAGCGGCTGCCGCCGATCGCGCCGGTATCGGCGCGCACGGCGCGG
>CABUOH010000160.1 GCA_902493085.1 uncultured Sutterella sp.
CACCCGTCGCCTTCGTCTTCAGACTGACGGGCAGGCGTGCCCGGGAGGCGAGCGACCGGTTTCTCGAACGCGCGGCCGCGAGGCGCCGGGCGCTCGGGCTTGAACCCAAGCCGGTTACGGGCCGCGCGCATTTTCAAGCCTTCGCCGCGGGCATGCTCGATCGCCTTGCCGCTTGGGCGGGCGACCTGAAGCTCGAGCGCGACGTCGACTTCGCCGACGAAGAGAGCCGGCGGCTTCTCTGCGAACCCACGCCCGACGGCCGTGGACGGCTCGTGCTCGTTTCGCATCTGGGCGTGGCCGAAGCCACGCGTGCGCTGGCCCAGCATGACCGGGCGGTGCCCGTCTGGGCGCTGATGTTTGATCGTCATGCGCCGCGCTTCAAGGCGATGCTCGAGTCGGTTGCGCCCGATGCCTCCCGGCACGTGATCGCCGTCGACCGCCTCGGCGTCGAGACCGCCTCCATGCTGCAGGATGCGCTCGAGCGCGGCGAATGGGTGGCGATTGCGGCGGACCGCACGCCCAACGAGGCCGCCACGCGGGGCGACCGTTCTGTCGAGGCCGACTTTCTCGGACACAAGGCGCCGTTTCCGGCCGGCCCCTTCATTCTCGCTTCGCTCCTCAAGTGCGGCGTCGTCACGCTCTTTGCCGTACGGACGGGCGGGCGCATTCTCATCAAGTGCGAGCCCTTCGCCGACGAGGTGAAGCTCCCGAGGCGGGGACGCGAGGCGGAGCTCGAGCGCCTTGCGGCGCGCTGGGCGGAGCGGCTTGAAACTCAAGCGCTCGAACATCCGGCCCAATGGTTCAACTTCTACGACTTCTGGCATGAGGAACAACGCCCGTGATCCGCTTCATCAGCAAATTCGCGATCTTCTTCATCGCGGCTCTTCTTCTCACCTTCCTCTGGTCCAAGACCGCCGGAGCGGCCGAGGGCGACGCGGCGCGGCAACAGAGGATTGAGGCGCTTGCCCAACGCCTCAACGACTTCTCGTCGCTTGAGGCGGACTTCACGCAAAAGCGCACGCTCGGCGCCACGGGCCGCACGCTCACGAGCACCGGCACGCTCTCCATCACGCATGAAGGCGCCTTCACCTGGATTCAGAAGACGCCTTTCGTGCAGACGGTGTCCCTCAAGGACGGCGTCTTCACGATCCGCTACGAGGACGAGGCGCCCGAGGTGATGAAGGCCGAAACCCATCCCGCCGTTCTTTCGGCCGCGCGGCTCCTCACTTCGGTCGTAAGACTCGACGTGCAGGCGCTCTCCGATGCCTTCGACTTTGCGCTCGAAGGCGGCGAAAAGGCTGCTGACGCCTGGACGATCACGCTCCGTCCCCGCGACGAGGCGCTCGGCCGCATCCTCGGCACCGTGACGCTCAAGGGAAAGGCTCATGTGGAGTCGATTCGAATGGCGCCGTCGCCCGACAACGTCACCGACATGACGCTCGGGAATGTGAAGGTGTCCAAATAGGCGGCACGTGCGCGGGACGAATGACAATCGGTCGAGGCGGCCGGTTCGTCACGTCCATGAAGCGGTTCGTGAGGCGGTCCGTGAAGCGTGAGACGGGTAGAGCCGTCAGGCTTTCCGTTCGAAATCGAGCAGCCATTTCCAGGCGGGCACGACCGCTATGTCGCCTCCGTCGCATCGGAGCGTCCTCTCTTCGTCGGACGTGATGATGATTCGCCGCTCCAGTTCGATCTCCTTCTCCATCTTGTCGAAGGCCCCGATTTTCCGGGCAAGCGTGTCGGGATCGGTTCCCAGTTTGACGCAAACCTGAATGCCGGTTTTCACTTCCGGAATGTAGAAGTCAACCTCAATGCCCCGTTGGTAGAAAAAGACGGCATCTTCGCAGCCGTATCGGCGCAGCAGCTCGATCGCAACAAGGTTTTCCAACTGATCGGACAGATTGTCAAGCTTCAGAAGCTCGATGAGTCCGGTATCGACAAAATAGTATTTGGGATTGGATTCTCGGGCTGAGAGTTTTCCGACCATGTTTTCAAGGCGAAGAATCAGGCACGCCTGACGAGCGTAGTCAACGTAGTTGATGCAGCTGTTTTTGGCCAGGGAAACGCCCACGGCGGTGACGATGCGCGTCAGCCTGCTGTACGACACCGGCTGACCGACGGATTCGGCGATTTTCTTCAGAAGCGCCCGCAGCGCGTACAGGTTGTCAACCTTGTTGCGCACGGCGATGTCGCCGATGTAGACCTTCTGCAGAATGCTGTTGAGGTATTCCCTTTTGTCGGGAAGGTCCGTGCATTCCGGAAAACCTCCAAAACGCAGGTATTGGGTGAAGCTCTTTCTGATCAAGGCTGAGCCGGCTGTCGAGAAACGGGCGGCCCGGTCGGAGGGGATGTCCTTGAAGCACAGGTATTCTCTGAAACTCAACGGAAGGACGTTGATCGACATGAAGCGTCCCCCGAGCACGGCGGCAACGTCCGTGCTCAGCATCTTTGCATTCGAGCCGGTAATGTGGATTTCCAAGCCTGTATCCGGCATGCGTCTCGCGAAACGCTCCCAGCCGTCGATGATCTGTATTTCATCGAGAAAGAGAATGGGATGGTCCCGCTTGCCGGTGATTTGGGCATGGCAGAGCAAAATGCTGTTGAAGTCGCCCACGTCGAAGCCCAGGAGCCGTTCGTCCTCGAAATTGAGGTACAGCATGTCGTCCCAGCTCTTCCCTTGAGCAAGAAGGGACTGCATTTTTTGGTAGAGCAGATACGACTTGCCGGACGCCGACCAATACGCTGCGGGGAAACGCGCCGACCGCAGTTTCTCTCGGGAAGACTTTTTTCGACGCCACGAGCTCTCGATTGTCAAGCATCACTTGGATGAGCGTTTCTGAAGCAATCATTTCCGCACCTGTTCAATTCACTGGACAATAATATAGCCATAGTGTTCAATCGAATGAACGGTTACGGTGAAAATTCGTTCAATGCAATGAACGGCTTGCGTGACGGAGGGATTGTCTCCCGGACATGCCCGAAGCGCATCTCTCATGCCGGCCTCGAATGGCGAGCGGCACATCCGCGCGGAGAGTAAACTTTCAAGTTCTCCGTCTGCCGCAGGGGGCGGCGCAGCCCGTCATGCACGGGCAGAACGAAACAGACCAGAGGAGCACGGCCCTTGACCGATCAGTTTTCCATCATTACCACGCTTGTGACGGGTTTCGGGCTCGCGCTCATCTTCGGGTGGCTCGCCGAACGGTTTCTCAAGACGCCGGCCCTTGTGGGCTACATCATCGCGGGCGTGTCCGTGAGCCTCTTTCCGCTCCTGCCGAGCGTCGACCGCGTGGTCACGGAACAGTTTGCCGAGATCGGCGTCATGCTCCTCATGTTCGGCGTGGGGCTTCATTTTTCGGTGGCGGACCTCGCCAAGGTGAAGGGCGTGGCGGTCACGGGCGCGATGCTGCAGATGGCGGCTTCGGGCGCTGCGGGCACCGCCGTGGCGCTCTTGGCCTGGGACTGGGCGCTGCCCAACGCCGTGGTCTTCGGCATGACGCTCTCGTGCGCCTCGACCGTCGTCGTGATGAAGGCGCTGGAGTTGCGAAAGCTCTCCGTCACGCCGAGCGGCCAGGTCGCCATCGGCTGGCTCGTCGTACAGGACCTCGTCACGGTCTTCATCATGGTGTGCCTGCCGCTCGTCGCGCAGGTGACGCAGGGCGAGGGACCGGTTGATCCGAAGCTCATCATTGTTTCGCTTTCGAAAACGTTGTTGGGCGTCGCCGTGTTCGTGGCCGGCATGCTCGTCGTCGGCAGGCGCCTTTTCCCGTGGATGCTTCAGCGCGTGGCGCTCTCGGGCTCGCGCGAACTCTTCACGCTCTGCGTGCTTGCGATTGCGATCGGCATCGCCTACGGCGCGGGCGCGATCTTCAGCGTGAGCTACGCGCTCGGCGCCTTCTTTGCCGGCATGGTGATGCGGGAATCAAGCTTCGCGCACCGGGCCGCGCGCCACTGCCTGCCGCTTCAGGACGCATTTTCGGTGCTCTTCTTCATTTCCGTCGGCCTCATGCTCGATCTGCACGTCTTCGTGAACGAACCCTGGGCCGTGCTTGCCGTGATGCTCATCATCATGTGCATCACGAGC
>CABUOH010000161.1 GCA_902493085.1 uncultured Sutterella sp.
GACAACATCACGGTTAAGGGCCCGCAGGGTGAAGTCTCCATGCACATTCTTCCCTTCGTGACCATCACGGAAGAAGACGGTGCTCTGCACTTCAAGCAGGTTGAAGAAACCCGCGAAGCCAACGCCAACGTTGGCACGATGCGTGCTCTCGTGGCTGACATGGTCAAGGGTTGTTCCGTTGGCTTCCAGAAGAAGCTTCAGCTCGTCGGCGTGGGCTATCGTGCCCAGGCTCAGGGCGACAAGCTCAACCTCTCTCTCGGCTTCTCTCACCCGGTCATTCATCAGATGCCCGCTGGTGTCAAGTGCGAAACGCCGAGCCAGACTGAAATTTTGATCAAGGGCGCTGACAAGCAGAAGGTCGGTCAGACCGCTGCCGTCATTCGTTCGTACCGCGCTCCCGAACCCTACAAGGGCAAGGGTGTCCGTTACGCCGACGAAGTCGTTGTGATCAAGGAAACCAAGAAGAAGTAATCGGGGCGATACAAAATGATCAACAAGAAACAAAGCCGCTTGCGTCGTGCTCGTGCCACGCGCGCTCGCATTCTGTTGCAGAAGGTCGATCGCCTTACGGTTCATCGCACCAACCTGCACATTTACGCCAGCATCATCTCGGCCGACAACGGCCGTACGCTGGTCTCGGCCTCCACGGTCGAACCCGAAGTGCGTGCTCAGCTCGCGAACGTCTCCGGCCGCGGTGGCAACATCGCCGCTGCCAAGCTCGTTGGCACGCGTCTTGCCGAAAAGGCCAAGGCCGCTGGTATTGAATCCTGCGCCTTTGACCGTTCCGGCTACCGTTACCATGGCCGTGTCGCCGCGCTCGCTGAAGCTGCGCGCGAAGCCGGTCTCAAGTTCTAAGGCAGGGCGAAATGGCTAAGGTTCAAGGTAAGAATCAGATGGTCGACGATCACGGCGACGGTCTGTGCGAAAAGATGATCGCGGTTAACCGCGTCACGAAGGTTGTTAAGGGTGGTCGCATTCTCGCGTTCGCCGCTCTTACGGTTGTTGGCGACTGCGACGGTCGCGTCGGCATGGGCACGGGCAAGTCCCGTGAAGTGCCGCAGTCCGTCAGTAAGGCCATGGAACGTGCCCGTCACGACATGAAGCGCTTCCCGCTCAAGAACGGCACCATCCACCACGCTGTTGAAGGCCGCCACGGCGCTTCCCGCGTGATCATGATGCCGGCTCCGGAAGGTACCGGCGTGATCGCCGGCGGTCCGATGCGCGCCGTTTTTGAAGCTGTCGGTATCCGCAACGTCGTTGCCAAGGCCTACGGTTCCACGAACCCGTACAACCTCGTTCGTGCCACCATTCAGGCTCTCAACAATCTGCGCAGCCCTGCCGAAATTGCTGCCAAGCGCGGCAAGACGGTTGAAGAGCTGCTCGGCTAATCAGGAGTCCAAGACATGTCCGAAAAGAAGACCGTTAAGGTTACTCTTGTCAAGAGCCCCATCGGTACGAAGGCTGATCATCGCGCTACGCTCGCTGGCCTCGGTCTCAAGAAGATCCGCCAGTCTCGCGTTCTCGAAGACACGCCCGCTGTCCGTGGCATGATCAACAAGGTTGCGTACCTCGTGCGCGCCGAATGATCGAAAGGATAACGAAATGCGTTTGAATACGATCAAGCCCGCTGAGGGCTCTAAGCACGCCCACCACCGCGTCGGTCGCGGTGTCGGCAGCGGTTGGGGCAAGACTGCCGGCCGCGGCCACAAGGGCCAGAAGTCCCGTGCCGGCGGCTTTCACAAGGTCGGTTTCGAAGGCGGTCAGATGCCGATGTATCGCCGCCTCCCGAAGCGCGGCTTCACCTCGCTCACCCGCAAGTACTGCGAGGTGGTGCGTCTGTCCGATTTGGAACGTTTGAGCTGTGACGAAATCGATCTGGCCGTCCTCAAGGCTGCCGGCGTCGTTTCCGCCCTCGCTCAGAACGCCCGCGTGATCCTCGCTGGTGAAATCACCCGCAAGGTCACCGTGCGTGGTCTCGGCGTCACCAAGGGTGCCCGCGCTGCTATTGAAGCTGCCGGCGGCTCCGTTGCTGACAACGAATAAGACAGCTAACCAAAGAGGACACCGACGTGGCGACCAGCCCCAGCTCTAAGCAACAGTCGGGCCTCAGCAAGTACGGCGACCTTAAGGGTCGCCTGATCTTCCTAGCGCTCGCGCTCGTTGTTTACCGCATCGGTGCTCATGTGCCGGTGCCAGGTATCGATCCCGATATGCTCAAGCAGCTCTTTGATGAGCAGCAGGGCGGCATTCTCGGGCTGTTCAACATGTTCTCCGGTGGCGCTTTGTCGCGCTTCTCGGTGTTCGCGCTCGGCATCATGCCGTACATCTCTGCATCGATCATCATGCAGATGTTGTCCTACGTGCTGCCTGAGCTTGAAGCATTGCGAAAGGAAGGCGAATCCGGCCGACGCAAGATCACCCAGTACACGCGCTACGGCACGTTGCTTTTGGGTCTCTTCCAAGGTTTCGGCATCGCCGTCGCGCTCGAAAGTCAGGCTGGTCTGGTACTCGATCCGGGCTTCATGTTCCGGATCACTACCACGATCTCTCTGCTGACGGGCACGATGTTCCTGATGTGGCTCGGTGAGCAGATCACCGAACGCGGTCTCGGGAACGGTATTTCGATCATCATTTTCGCCGGTATTGTTGCTGGTCTCCCGAGCGGTACTTCTGGTCTCTTCCAGCTTGTGTCGACTGGTGCCATCAGCCCGCTGGCGGCCATTTTCGTGATTGCGATCATTTTGGCGGTTACCGCTTTTGTGGTCTTTATCGAACGTGGTCAGCGTCGAATCACCGTTAACTATGCCAAGCGCCAGATCGGCAATAAGATCTACGGCGGCCAGAGCTCGTATCTGCCGTTGAAGATGAACATGTCGGGTGTCATTCCCCCGATCTTTGCGTCATCTCTGATCCTGTTTCCGGCTACGCTGGCCGGCTGGTTCACCTCCGGCGACTCCACTCGCTGGATTCGTGACCTCGCCGCAGCCCTTTCCCCGGGCCAGCCGCTGTATACGCTTCTGTACGCAGTGCTGATTGTTTTCTTTGCCTATTTCTATACGGCTCTTGTTTTCAATCCGAAGGAAACGGCGGAAAACCTTAAGAAGAGTGGTGCGTTCATTCCGGGCATCCGTCCGGGTGATCAGACCGCCCGCTACATCGATCGAGTGCTGCTGCGCTTGACCTTGGGCGGTGCCGTCTATTTGGTCTTCGTGTGCCTCGTGCCTGAATTCCTGAACCTTCGCTTCAATGTACCGTTCTATTTCGGCGGCACCTCGCTGCTGATCGTGGTCGTTGTGACGATGGATTTCATGAGCCAGGTGCAGGCTTACCTGATGACCCACCAGTATGAAAGTTTGCTGCGGAAGACCAACTTCCGCGGTTTGGGTCAGCCCAAGCGCTGATTTTTCAGTGCAGGTTGACTTACAATCAACCGATGCTCGGCCCCGGTCTTAACCACCGGGGCAAGCATGGAATGATGACCGAGGGCGCGGCCGAAACGGCTTGCGCCCCCGATTTTCATTAAATTATTGCGGTTCGGACTACAAAGAGTGCACTACGCTCGGTTTTGACTTGCAATAAACAGAAAGCTGTAGTATTCTTCTGCGCTTTCCTGCCATGTGGGCATTGTTATCCGTGCTTACGCACGTGGAGATGAGAATGAAGGTTAACGCTTCGGTCAAAAAGATGTGCCGCAAGTGCAAGATCATTAAGCGCAAAGGCGTGGTGCGCGTGATCTGTGCTGACCCGCGTCACAAGCAGCGTCAAGGCTAAAGAGGTAAAAAATGGCTCGTATCGCCGGTATTAATATTCCGCCGCAGCAGCATGCCGAAATCGGTCTCACTGCCATCTATGGCATCGGCCGTTCTCGCGCTCGTGAAATTCTGACGAATTGCGGCATCGAATTTTCCAAGAAGGTCAAGGATCTGACCGACGCTGATCTTGAAAAGATCCGCGAACAGGTTGGCAAGTTTACGGTTGAAGGCGACCTGCGTCGCGAAATTCAGCTTTCGATCAAGCGCTTGATCGACCTTGGCACCTATCGTGGTATGCGTCACCGCAAGGGTCTTCCCTGC
>CABUOH010000162.1 GCA_902493085.1 uncultured Sutterella sp.
AATGGAGCTGCTGATCGTGGAGCAAACTTTAATTAGGAAGCTCGTTATTAAAGTTTTGAGCAGAAATCTTTAATAAGCTCGCAGCTTATTAAAATTTTCCATGCCCGGGCAGGCCTGCAGAACCCGGCCGACAGCCGCCGGGACGCCCTCAAGCAGACGCTGCGGGATGGAGCGGGATGACGCGCTGATTGGAACTTCCAAACCAGCAGCCCTTCTCGTGCACCTTGAGCTTTTCGACGTAGGGGCCGTCGACCAGAACGTCCACATGTTCGAGCACCGGGCTGTCCGCCACCTTTTCATGGCGGCGGCCCGTCCAAAGCCAGATGGTCTTGGCCGTGCCGAATTTTTCGCGCACGGCCCGCACGATCCTCAGGATCTCGTCCTGATTTTCGGGCTCAAGCGGGTCGCCTCCAAGAAGGCTCAACCCGTCGACGAAGTCTTCCTCGAGCGCCTTGAGGAGCGTCTGCAGGGTTTCGTCGGTAAAGGGCTTGCCGGCCTTGAAGTCCCAGCTCTCCTCGTTGAAGCACCCCGGACAGTGCAGCGTGCAGCCCGAGCAGAAAAGCGACACCCGCACGCCGGGGCCGTTGGCCGTGTCGCAGGTGCTCAAGCCGATGTAGTTCATCGGAGGATCCTTACATGCTCTTGCGGTTGCGGATTTCGGCCATCTTGCCGTCGTTCATGCGGGACATGCCGTTGACGTTGGAGTAGCCGAGATAGCCGCAGACGCGGGAGATGACGGAGAGGTTGGCGCTGCCGCAGTGCGGGCACTTGAAGAGCACGTTCGTGCTGTGCGTGCCGCAGTCGCCGCAGTAGGCGCTGTCGAAGTTGACGCCCTGATAGAAGCCCTTCTTCATGCCGCGGCGGATGACCGCCTTGACGGCCTCGAAGTTCTCGGGGTTGTCGAGGCGCACGTACTGTATGTGGCCGCCCTCGCAGAGGTGGAAGTCCGTGAACTCGCGGTCCTGCTTTTCAAAGGGCGTGATCTCCTCGGTCACGTTGACGTGGAAGGAGTTCGTGAAGTATTCGGGGCTGTAGTGCTCCGTGGAGCGGAAGACGTTCTCGACGCCTTCGTCGCGGCAGAAGCGGTCGTACTGGCGGGCCTGCGTGGCGCAGAGCGACTCGGCCGGCGTGCCGTAGATGGCGTAGAGATGGCCGTCCTCCTTCTTGAACTGCGCAAGCTTGTCCTTGAGGTGGCGAAGGACGGAGGCGGAGAAGTCGCCGCCTTCCTCCACGAGGCGCCTGCCGCTCCAGAGATAGGTGGCTTCGTCGAGGGCCGTGATGCCGAACGAGGCCGTCATGTAGCGAACGAGGTCGCCCACGCGGTCGTCGGGGCTCTTCACGCCTTCGTAGAAGCCGCCCTGCGTGAAGGCGAGCGGATTGCTCGAGCACTTCTGGTTGCGGATGATGTCGTAGCGCTTCTTGAAGAAGGAGCGGATGAATTCGAGGCGTTCGTCGAGAATGCGCCAGAAGTCCTCGCGCCAGGTATCCGGATGGCGGAGCTGGGCGAGCTTCAGGATGATCGGCAGGTTGAGCGAGACGGCACCGATGTTGCAGCGGCCGATCGTGACGGCCTCGTCCTTCTCGTTGCACCAGAGCGAAAGGAAGGCGCGGCAGCCCATCGGCGACGTGATCGCGCCGTACTGCTGGAAGATTTCGGACACGCTGCCGTTTTCGGACGAAAGGCTCAGGTAGTCCGGATACATGCATTCGGAGGACGTCTTGACGGCCTCGTCGAAAAGGCGGGCGGACCAGACGTCGGCCTCGATCTGACGCTCGTCGTAGAGGTAGACGAGCTTCGGGAAGACGACGGGCTTGCCGTCCTTGCCGTGGCCGTTGCGGCGCACCTGAAGCATGATGCGGCTGATCGTCATGAGCCATTCGCGCTCTTCGGCCGTGAAGGCCTCGGGATTCCACTGGCCGAACGTGATCGTCGTGAAGGCGAAGTCGCCGCGGCTGCACGGGACGGTGTTGAGCTTGAGTTCGAGCGACTGGAAGCCCTGCTCGAGCTCGCGCACGACGTCGCGCGAGGCGACGCGCTCGACGGTCTCCGCATCAAGGCCGAGGTCGCGGTACTTGGCGCGGGCGGCGGCGAGGCTCTTCTCGACGTAGGGCAGCAGCACCTTGTCAAGCTCGGGCAGCGTGAAGCCGCCGAACTGCTGGGCGGTCGCCACGAGCGTGATGTCGCCGATCACCTGCAGGGCGGAGAGCACGGACTTGGGCTCGGAATACTGGACGTTCGACATTTCAAAGCCGCCCTTGAGGACGTGGCCGATGTCGAAGAGGCAGCAGTTGATGCAGCCGAGGATCATGTCGCGCAGGTCGTGGATGTAGATGTCGCCGCGCTCTATGAGCGCCTTTTCCTTGCCCGAAAGATAGAACTGCTTGTAGAGGCTCTTCGTGAGATAGCCCTTGATGAGGGAGCCCTTCGTGGAGACGAGCGAGCTGTCGTAGTTGGCGTTCTCGCGGTCGCCGAGGCGCAGCACGTCGTCCGCGTCCTGGCGCAGCTGCTCGAACGTGCGGGCGTACGTCGTCTTGTAGTAGCGGTATTCGGCATAAGCCTCCGCCACCTGCTTGTACTGCAGGGCGGAAAGAACGGCGATGACGAGCTCATGAAGTTCAAGCACGCTCACTTCGTCGCGGCCTTCAAGGCGCGTGCGGACTTCCCGGACGATGCTGGCAAGGCCATCGTCGTCGATGAGCGTGTCGCAGCGGAAGGCCGCCTTCTTCACCGCATCGACGATCTTCTCGTCAATGAATTCCTCGGTCGTGTTGTCCTTCTTGATCACCGTCAGCATGTCGTCGTCCTCCAAATCCTTCTCAACAACGGCCCGCACTACATCGACTGGACGGACCCCAAAAAAAGCGAACTGCCGCCTCTCGGGCGGCAGGGACTTAATCTTATGGAAAAGCGCCGCGAAACTCAACAGGCCGCGAAGCCCGCGCGGGGCGAGAAAACCATGGTCACGGCTCATTTATGCGGTATTGACAAAGCGCGCCGAAAGTGCATCTGCGCCCGCCCCTCGCCGCGCCCCCGCCCCGCAACCGGCCTCTTTTCCTTAAGTGCGGGGCGTTTGACGCGGCAGGCACCCCGCCTGCGCGCCCCCGTCAAAAACATCATTCATTTTTTCTATTGACCGCCTCGCCCTCATTCGATCGCGCGCTCCCAAATTCACAACATCATGTGTTTCCACAACATGAAAACCACAAGATCTTGTGTTTTTAAGGCACTCCCGTTCTCCCGCACAACCCCTTTCGGACGACCAAAACCGATGTGCGAGAAGGCTTCGCGGCGGCGGCCCCGAGGAGGGACAAGCCTTCGCCGAAACCACGCCGGCACAAGATCTTGGAAAAGCGCCCAAAAGGACAATCAAAGGGACGACCAAAGGGATGGCAAAAGGACGGCTTCAAGGCGAAGCCTCAGGGTATTTGCTAGGCAGTACAATGCCTTCACCGCGTCTTTCCGCTCGGAGACGCTCATCCCCTCACCCAACCGGATCCACAAATATGAACATTCTGCTCACCGGCGGCATGGGCTTCATCGGCTCGCACACGGCCGTCGTCCTGCTTGAAGCCGGCCACGACGTCGTGCTCTTTGACAATCTCCCCAATGCGGACCGCTCCGTGCTCGAGCGCATCGAAGCGATCACGGGACGGCGTCCCGCCTTCATCGAAGGCGACATCCGCGACGCCGCCGCGATGGAGAAGGCGCTCGACGGCGTCGACGCCGTCATTCACTTCGCAGGCCTCAAGGCCGTGGGCGAATCCGTCAGCAAGCCCGTCGAGTACTACGACAACAACGTCAACGGCACGCTCGTGCTGCTCGCGGCCATGCGCAGGAAGGGCGTCAACCGCATCATCTTCAGCTCCTCGTCGACGGTCTACGGCACGCCCGAGACGCTTCCCCTCACCGAGGATTGCCCGACCGGCGAACCGACGAACCCGTACGGCCGCTCGAAGCTGCACATCGAGCAGATTCTCGCGGACGTCTGCCGCGCCTATCCCGAATTCAGCGCCGTCTGCCTGCGCTACTTCAACCCGATCGGCGCCCATCCCTCGGGCCTCATCGGCGA
>CABUOH010000163.1 GCA_902493085.1 uncultured Sutterella sp.
AATCACGCCAAGATTCACGACGGAGTTCTTTGAAGCCGTCACTACGTCAAAGTCTTGGAAAGCGGCCTTGAAGTCGCCAACGTAGGCTTGATCCTGCGTGCCGAAAGCCAGCGTTGAAGAACGGGTCGTGCTCGTATACGCCCCATCCACAACAGCGCCCTGGCCATAAATCACGCCGCCTTCAAGAACCTTCACCGTCGGGTCAACGATGATGAGCGTGGAATCACCCAACACGTCGGCGCCCTTGCCGTAGCCGGCCATATAGACGGTCTTGACGGACGAGCCATTTTTGAGCGTGACGGTGGCGTTACCCTGGACGTCAGAATCACCATACTCCCCGTTCTGAGGATTGTATGGAATGTCGTAGAAACCACTGTCGGTAAAGCCCCCTGCTACCAACGTATGGGTCACAGTCGTCTCATCCAACGTTATTTGGACGTCTCCCTGCACAACAGCGGAATGACCGGCAACGCTAACCCTATTGCCATCTTGTGCATAAAGTTCATCGGCTGTGGTACCACCGCCAATCAACAACTCCATTGATGACTTCAGGGCATTGATCGTGACCCCCTTTTCGATATTCGCCACGCCCTTTTGCGTTGCAGCGGAACCGCCCAACATAGCACCGAAGTTGAATTGGGGGCCCGCCAAGAGCGTAGTATTCTGAACAGTGATGGTGACATCCCCCTCAATGTTCATTTTCGCGTTGGTTGTTTTGCCGTCACCAGTCACATCACCACCGCCGGCAATGGTTCCCAAGGTAGACTCCGAGACGTCAATCGTCACATTGCCCTTAACGCTTGCATCTGCATTGGACTGAGGACGCCCAGGATTAGCTTCGGTTTTTCTAAGGCCGCCACCATTGATCAAACCGCCGCCCTTGACATCACTCACGGGGCTATTGACATTCTTCAGGGTAATATGAGTGTTGCCTTCGAGGATTGCGTTGCCAACGTTGGAGTGAACAGCCCCTCCACCAAAAACCACGAAGCCCTGAAGCCCCTCTTCGGTTTCTTGTTTTCGGGTCGTAATATCCTGAAGAACAAGCTTCACGTTGCCCTTAACATTGGCTTGATTACCACCGACTTGACTACCGGAAACTGAACCAAACACCAAGCCGGCGCCGTAAATTTCAAAACTCTTAGGAGCCGCCAGCGTCTCATCGATTGCATTGCGGAATGTACTTTCCGTATAGGTTAATGAAATATCACCTTTCGTATTGTACTTTTCAACGTTGTTCTCATCGACAGCATGATCTCCGTAGCGATCGACAACGTTGTAGTAGTAATCAGTGCCTCCGGATGCAGTCGCTGTTGGTCCATGATTGACGAAGTTGCCGCCAACAAAGAAATGGCTTTGCTGCGAAGCATATTCAGCAAATTCGGCCTTCACGCCCAAACCGTTGTACTGCAACGAATAGTCGTTTGTTGCGGCAGCCGCACTGCCTGCAATCATGGTTAAGGCCGAAAACGTAGCAACGCACAAAAGCGTTTTTTTAAGATCAACTTTTTTACCCCCCTTCATTTGGACATAGGGGGGGGCATCAAGATATCATTTTGCATTTTAATGAATCCCTGTAATTATAGTCGTCTGAGCGATTCGGATTGAACCGCAACAACTCAGTGATCATTATACTAAGCACGCAAAACGTCGAACGATAGGATCCTCCCCCAATCCGCTGAGAACACTTCGTCTTAAAAAAAAAGGGAAAGCCCCCGGAAAAAAGGCTTTCCCCAAAAGACGCGGCTCCCTTCTTTGGAGACCGGAGCCGCGATCCCACTAGACTTCTTTAACAATCAACCTTATGCGGCCTTCTCCTTGGCGAGCGTTTCGATCTGCTCCTCGAGGAGTGACGCGATTTCGTAGTGATTGACGAGCTCGCGGAGCACCAGGAGGAAGGAGAGATGGAATTCGCAGCATCGGATCGTCATGACGCCCTGCGGCTGCGCTTCCATCAGGCGGCGCTGCAGGAGTTCGATGCGGGCGATAACGTCGGCCGCATGATCGCGAAGCGCCTTCACGTCGGCGTGATCCTCGCGCGCCCGGACAAACGACTTGACGTCCTCGACCAGCTTGCCGATGTCCGTGATGTCGTTCTGGGCGACGCGGTGGCGGTTGGCCACATGGTCGCGGGCGAGCTTGGCGAGGTTTTGGAGCGACCGGCTCACCTCGCGGGTATTGGTGCAGGCGCGCAGATAGAGGTAGCGGGCGTCGAAGTCGGCCTTGGAAGGCGCGGCCTCGGCGGCGGCCATGCGGTAGTAGACGCTGCGGGCCTCGATGGCTTCTTCGAACACGTCGGTGGCGCCGGCCTTGGCCTTCGCAAGCTCGCGCTCGCGGTCGGCCGTGAAGTTCTCGTGAATGCGGGAGAGAACGTCGAGCGTTTCGGAGAGGCTCTTCTGGACGTGCTTGCCGAGAAGCTGTCCCACATAGGCCGCGTCATAGACGGAGCGGCTTTCGTCGTGAAGCGTCACGTCGTCTTCGCGGGTCTTGAGGTTGGAGCGAACGAGAAGGATGATCGCGCCCAGGCCCAAGATCACGGCGGCGGCCTCACCGCCCCAGAAGACGAGCACGGCGACGAGCGCGGCGAGCGAGCTCGCGGAGAGCGCCGTCAGGAACCAGCCGGAAATCACCGTGAGAACGCCCGAGATGCGGTAGACGGCGGACTCGCGGTCCCATGCGCCGTCGGCAAAGCTCGAGCCCATGGCGACCATGAAGGTCACGTAGGTGGTCGAGAGCGGCAGCTTGAGGCTCGTCGCGGAGGCGATCAGGATGGCGGAGACGATCAGGTTGATCGAGGCGCGCACGTAGTCGAAGGGAAGCGGAATCTCGCCCTTGACGACGGGGAGCGGCTCGAAGCGGGAGGCGAGGCCGCGCTGCATGGGCAGCGGGATGATCTGATTGATCACCTTGCCGAGCCCCATGGCGCCGCGCACGATCACGCGGCCCGGGACCGAGGCGCCGAACTGCTCCTGCGTGCCCGAGCGGCTCGACGAGAGGTTGATCGACGTCTGAATGACGCGGTGGGCCTTCTTGGAGAACCAGAGCGTGAGCACCATCACGAAGCCCGAAAGGAGCAGGAAGGCGGTCGGAGCGGTGGAGGGCTTCAGAAGACCGTCCATCATGAAGGCGGTGTCGGCAGCGCCGGAGGCCTGCCATTCCTTCCAGCTGTCCCAGGCGGCGAGCGGCACGCCCACGAAGTTCACGAGGTCATTGCCGGCAAAGGCGAAGGCCAGGGAGAAGGTGCCCGCGAGAATGATGATCTTGAAGATGTTGACGCGGAAGACCGTGATGAGGATCTGGAAGAAAACCGTGAGGCCGGTAAAGAGCGAGAAGAGAATGACGGCCGTGTTGGCGTTGATCCACTCGATCCATTCGGGACGCATGAAGCTCGCGCCCTTGGCGCCCTTCATTACGAGGAAGTAGATGATGGCCGTAATCGCGACGCCGCCGTAAAGCGCGCCGATGCGGCGGTAGGCCTTTTCAAACTTGAAGGTGAAGATGAGTCGGGCAAGGTACTGCACGACCGCGCCCGAGACGAAGGCGACGACGACGGAAATCAGAATGCCCGACACGATGCCGAGCGATTTGCTCGTATTGATGAAGTCGGCGACGTCGGAGAGCGGCGCGCCGGCGTCGATCAGCTTGAAGAGCGCGGCGGCGAAGGCGGCGCCCATCAGCTCAAAGACGATCGAGACCGTGGTCGAGGTGGGAAGGCCGAGCGAATTGAAGGCGTCAAGCAGGATGATGTCGGCCACCATGACCGCGAAGAACACGATCATGAGTTCGTAAAAGGTGAAGAGCTGCGGGTGGAAGACGCCGGAACGCGCGACCTCCATCATCCCAGAGGAGAATGTGGCGCCCGCGAGCACGCCGATCGAAGCGACCCAGAGCGTCGTGCGGAAGGACGAAATGCGGCAGCCGAGCGCCGAATTCAAAAAGTTGACGGCGTCGTTCGAGACGCCGACAAAAAGGTCAATGACTGCGATGACCGCAAGAAAGGCCAGCAGCACCA
>CABUOH010000164.1 GCA_902493085.1 uncultured Sutterella sp.
GAGACGGTCGTCGTCCTGACGCAGGCGCTCGATGTGGTAATGCGGCGTCTCAAGCTTGGTGTTCGGGATGAGCACGATGGGCACGCGGTGGCGTGCTTCGAGCTTCGTGATGTCGTTGCGCTTCTCGTTGAGCAGGAAGGTGGCGACGTCGACGGGCACCTGGGCGTGCACGGCGCCCGTGCCTTCCTTCATGGCTTCTTCCTGAAGGATGCGAAGCACCTGCAGTGCGCAGCTTTCCGTGTCGCGGATCACGCCGACGCCGTTGCAGCGCGGGCAGGTGACGTGGCTGCCTTCGGAGAGCGCCGGGCGCAGACGCTGGCGGGAGAGCTCCATCAGGCCGAAGCGGCTGATCTTGGCCATCTGGACGCGGGCGCGGTCGTACTTGAGGGCGTCCTTGAGGCGCTGCTCGACGGCGCGCTGGTTCTTCGTGTCGGCCATGTCGATGAAGTCGATCACGATCAGGCCGCCGAGGTCGCGCAGGCGCATCTGGCGGGCCACTTCGTCGGCGGCTTCGCAGTTGGTGCGGAAGGCCGTCTCCTCGATGTCGGCGCCGCGCGTGGCGCGGGCGGAGTTGACGTCGACGGCGACGAGCGCCTCGGTGTGGTCGATCACGATCGCGCCGCCGGACGGCAGGGGAACCGTACGGGAGTAGGCCGTTTCGATCTGATGCTCGATCTGGAAGCGCGTGAAGAGCGGAATGTCCTCGCGGTAGCGCTTGACGCGGCCGACCATGTCGGGCATGACGTGCGACATGAACTGGCGGGCCTGTTCATAGATCTCGTCCGTGTCGACGAGCACTTCGCCGATGTCGGGCTGGAAGTAGTCGCGAATGGCGCGAACGACGAGGTTGGATTCCTCGACGATCAGGAAGGGAGGCGGATTGACGCGGCGAAGCGGACGGCCTTCGGCGACGTTCGTCTTGACGAGCTGCGTCGTGCGGCGGCCGTTTTCCTCGCGCACGAGCTCATACTGCGGCGCGGCGGCTTCGGAGATGGCTTCCCAGAGCTTGAGCAGGTAGTTGAGGTCCCACTGGAGCTCTTCGGTCGTGCGGCCGATGCCGGCCGTGCGGGCGATGGTGGACATGCCGCCGGGCAGGTCGAGCTTTTCCATGGCCTCGCGCAGTTCCTGACGTTCCTCGCCTTCAATGCGGCGGGAGACGCCGCCCCCGCGCGGATTGTTCGGCATGAGGACGAGGTAGCGGCCGGCAAGGCTGATGAAGGTCGTGAGGGCCGCGCCCTTGTTGCCGCGCTCCTCCTTCTCGACCTGAACGATCAGTTCCTGGCCTTCCGTGATGGCCTCGCGGATCGTGGCCGTGCGGACGTCGACGCCTTCCTTGAAGTAGGCGCGGGAGATTTCCTTGAAGGGAAGAAAGCCGTGGCGTTCCTCGCCGTAGTTGACGAAGCAGGCTTCGAGGCTGGGCTCGATGCGGGTGACGACGCCCTTGTAGATGTTGGACTTGCGGGCTTCGCGGCCCACGGTCTCGATGTCGATGTCGATGAGCTTTTGGCCGTCGACGATGCCGACGCGGGTTTCTTCCGCGTGCGTGGCATTGAAAAGCATGCGCTTCATGGCATAGCACTCCGGCCGCCACTGACGCGGGCGGACTTTGGCGTGCCTTGAGGTGAAACGGCGCCTGTCCCGGCTTCGCTGCGGGCAACGGCAAGGGCGTCTCCGGCGCATGGAAAAACGCAGGCCCGCACGGGCGGCGTCTCATGCGCGCTTCGGCGCCGGCGGCTGCAGAGCCGGACAATGCATTTCAAACACCGTTCGGGTACCTGCGGCCGGCCATCCTGGTTGCTGTCGGGTGCGTCAACGGCGCTGTGTCTGCCCCGATGGGGGCAACTGGGGAGAGTCTTCGCGTGCGCGCACGGGCGCTTTTGCACGGGCTCAATCCCTCACAGCATTCCGAGCCTTCTCCATCGTGCGGCGCACGCGGAAAAGCCCGCCGGTGCATACGCTGATAAGCACGGCCGGAGCATTTTTCAGACCCTTCGGAGGTTTCGGGCGCAGATGACTCTGCGCGGCGCGCTCAACACCCGAAGGGAAGACGGGGGAGCTGCGCTAGGCGCATGCTGCGCGGCGGGATGGAGGGATCTCCCTCGAATGTCCCGATCCGGGGTCCGCTCAGGCCGGGCTGACAGCCCGGAGCGGCAGACAAGAGAATTTCAGCTTCAAAGGCAACGGCATCGAGGCATGTCGTCCTGATGCCGCCTGCATCCCTTACCTCGGATGGAGCCGTCGCGGGCGCGGGCTGCTCGGCCGGCGGATCGCTCGGGATGCTTCTCCGCACGTCCCGCATCGGTTCCGGACACGACCGCCGAAATGAGGCGGCGAAGCTGCTCAAGCTGGCCCCGCGGCAATGCCGGGGCGGCGAGCGAAATGTCGGGAATCCGCTTCGGGAGCGGTGCGGCGCATCGCGGCGGTCCTGTCGGACGGCGCGGACGCCTTCGCGAGGGCTCGGTACGCCGGGTACCGGGACGCCTGTTGAACAAAATGGGTTTCAGCCCGACGCTTCGTCAGCGGGCGGCGGGCACAAAAATCGATGAAAACGTGAGAGAATGCGCGTCATGACGCGGCCTCGGGCCGCTTCAATGCCTGACGGGGCGCCTTCGAGCCTCGTCACGTCTGAATCCGGACCGCCTGAAGCCGTCCGACAGACGGTGGTTCAAACGATCATAGCCGACAAGTATAAACGATGAGTGGAGAAAACAAAGCGGAAATTTCCATCCTGCCTTCGTCCGGCATCACGTCTTTGCGTACTGACGGCGTCAATTGGATTGCGGTCGGTCCGGATGCGGACGGACAGCGCGTCGACAACTATCTCGCACGCGTTGCCAAAGGGGTGCCCAAGAGCCACATCTACCGCATCATCCGTGCGGGCGAGGTGCGCGTCAACAAGGCGCGCGTCAAGGCCGAGACGAAGCTCTCCGAAGGCGACCTCCTTCGCGTGCCGCCGATCAGGATTTCGCAAAAGGCCGCAGGCAAGCCCGCCGCCGCGCCGCTCGCCAAGGGGTCGGTCCCCGTCCTCTACGAGGACCGCCACCTTCTCATCGTCAACAAGCCTTCGGGCATCGCCGCTCACGGTGGCTCGGGCATTTCGCACGGCCTCATCGAGCGTCTTCGCGCCTCGCGTCCGGACGAGCCCTTTCTCGAACTCGCCCACAGGCTCGATCGGGAGACTTCGGGCGCCATCATCGTCTGCCGCAGCCGCAAGGCGCTGGTGCGCCTCCACGACATGATGAAGGAGGGAGGCGGCATCGAGAAGCACTACCGCCTTCTCGTCAAGGGAGACTGGGTCAATGACCGGCAGCACGTGAAGCTGCCGCTCGCGCGCTATCTGCTCCCTTCGGGCGAGCGCCGCGTTCGGGTCGATCAGGCCGAAGGCGTTCCCGCGCACACGATCTTCACGCTTCTCAAGCGCTTCGGTCCCGTCTCTTATCTTGATGCGGAGCTCAAGACCGGGCGCACCCATCAGATCCGCGTGCATGCGCTCTCCCAGGGGTTCCCGCTCGTGGGCGACGACAAGTACGGCGACTTCGAATTCAATCGGGAGGTCTCGCACGGCCTTCTCGGCGCCCCTCTGAAGCGCATGTTCCTGCACGCCGCGCGCCTTCGCTTCACGCATCCCGTGACGGGCGAGGCGCTCGACATCCAGGCGCCGATGCCCGACGACTGCGCCGCGCTTCTCAAGGCTCTCGAAGCGCAGGGCGGACACTGATTAGACTCTGATCTGGGGACAGACATGAACGACTTCGCACCCAAATACGATCTCTTTGTCTTTGACTGGGACGGCACCGTCATGGACACGACGGCCCTCATCGCCAAGGGCATTCAGCATGCGGCACGCGAGATGGGCTTTGCCGTGCCCGCCTTTCGGGACGCCTGCGGCGTGATCGGCCTCGACTGGCACACCGCTCTTCTCAAGGTCGTGCCGGACTGTCCCGAATCCGAGCACATGCGCTTTGGGGAAATCTATCGTGCGTGGTACATCCCGCACGAAG
>CABUOH010000165.1 GCA_902493085.1 uncultured Sutterella sp.
TCGAAGGCCGAGAGCATAATCTCAAAATCACGCTCGTCCCAGTCGGCGAGCACGCTCCAGGCGTGCACGACCGTTTCCGAAAGACCCGGGCGGCCGCGGACGAGCCGTCCGGCCCGCTCGAGCACGCGCTTCCACTTGCGCGCTTCGCCCGCCGCACGCGCCACGTCTTCGGGCGAATCAAACACCGCCCGTTCGGGCACATTCTGCCGGCCGCACGACGTCCAGTCGCGCACGGCAAACGTCACTCTGATTCGACCCGACGCCGCTTCGGCCGCCCAGACGTCGCGCCAGCCGAGCACCCTTCGGGGGTCGGCGAGCACCTCGCGCTCGGAAGGCATGCCGAGCGAAAGGCTGAGCGGCCAGAGGGAGTCGTCGGGAAGCCCCAGGCGGGCGCCGAGCCATTTGCGGCACGACGCCTTGAAGCGGCGCGCCGCGGCCGTGCGGATCTCGGCCGGGCTCTTCATCAGGCCTCCGGCACGGGTGCGGCCGCCTCAGGGGCGGCCCCTTCGGCAGCTTTTTCCGAAGCCTCGTCCGTGGTCTCGGGCGCCTTCCAGACGAGGCGATGCACGGCTCCGTCGTAGGGAATCGTGAGCACGCTCGAAAACTTGCGCTCGACGATGTGCACCACGCAGGCGCCGCCGATGAAGGGCTCGAGCGTCGTGACGGCCTTGTCGGGCGTCGCCACGATCATCTGGAAGCCGAACTGGCGGAAGATGTTCATGGCGAGCGTCGTAAAGTCGCTGTCGGCCTTGTCGAAGGCCTCGTCGAGCACGACGGGCGCATAGGTCGGCACCGACACGCTGTCGCCGCAGAGCTGGTAGCGCAGCGCCGCCGCGAGACAGGTCGTCGTGAGCTTCTGGCGCTGGCCGCCGGACTTGCCGGCGCCGCTGCGGTAGACCTCGATCTGGCGGCCGTCCTCGTCGACCTCTTCGCCGATGAAGTCGACGTGACGCCTCACGTCGAGCACCGTGTCGCGATAGCGGCGGTTTTCGGGCAGGTCCTTGAGGCTCATCACAAGGTCGGAGAGAATCGCAAAGCGCTTTTCGGCTTGGCCGTCGTCGACCTTGACGTCCCAGGCGCCCTCGAGCGCATCGCGGATCTTCCTGCGGAATTCGACCACTTCGGGGAGCATGCGCTCCTGCGTCGTGATGCGCAGATAGGTCTTGCGTCCGTTCGTCACGTTGAAGGGCACGACGTGCAGGCTTTCGTTCACAAGCTCGAGGCGCTGCAGAATGTCGCGGCGCTCCTCGGTGAGGTACTGGCGCAGCTGCGAGAGGTTCTGCATGCTCTGTTGGCGCAGGAGGTCGCGGAACTTCGACTCGAAGTCGGGCAGGCGATCGCGCTCGAGCGTCTCGAGAAGCTTGAAGTAGTCGCCCGCAAACTCGAGCCCCGCGCCGAGATCGGCCGATTCCGCCGGGAACTGGTCGCGGAACTTGTCAAAGGCGCTCGTCACGCGGACTTCCATGTCCTTGGCGCGGCCCGCGAGCCTCGAGACGTCCTCGTTGATCTCGCGCGCAACCGCATTGGCCAGGTCGTCGAGGGTCTCGAGCCTGATTTTTCCGAGCCGTTCGCCGAAGCGGTCGCCCAAGCCCTTTCGCATGCCGTCGGTGAGCGCCGCGATCTGCATGCTCCACGCCTCGTGCAGGGTCTGCAGGCGCTTCTTGACGACGCCGAGCGCGCCGTCGGCGGTCTTGAGGTCGGCCTTCGCGTCGGAGAGCTTCTCCTCGATCGCGTCGATCTGCGCCCTCGTTTCGACGATCGCCTTGGCGAGTTCCTTCAGAGCCTCGTTGCCTTCGCGCACGGCGCGGATCTGAGCCTCAAGGCGATGGATGTCGGCGAGAATCGGCGCGGGGTCGATGTCGATCCAGGACGAGGCGGCGAGCGTGTGGCAGTGCACGAGCCTGCGGTTGGCTTCGGCCTCTTCGTTCTTGAGGGCCGTGATCGCCTTGCGCTTTTCGTGCAGGTCCCGCCGGCGGCTCTCCTCCTCCTTTCGAAGGGCGGCGAGCTTCGCGCGGTTGTCCATGCCGAGCACCCAGGCGCGCGGATCGTCGACCGAGCGCGTGTCGTTCTTGTCGTAGCGCGCGTGCGTGTCCTTGACGAAGCCCGTCTTCGTCACGGCGCGGCGCGCGGCGGCGAAGGCTTCGGGGGTTTCGACGCAGGCCAGGTCGTAATCGCGCCGAAGAACGCTCTCGAGCCACTCGGCGTGCACGCCGTCGGTGACGCGGATCTTGCGGATGACGGAGTCGGACGAGAGCCTGCCCGTTTCCTCGACGAGCGCGCCGCCCGTGCGCAGCAGCCGCACGTGCGCGCCCCAGTGCGAGCCGTTGACGACCGCGGAAACGGCCTCGAAATGTTCGGCGGGCACGAGAATCGAGAGCGCAAGGGGCCTGAGCGCACGCTCAAGGGCGCCTCGCCAGGCGATCTCTTCGGGCAGAACCTCGATGAATTCGCCCGCAAAGGGCAGCTCCTCCTTTTGGAGCCCCGCCTCGTCGGCGATCTTCTCCCGAATCCTGAGCTGCACGGCCGGAATGCCCGAGCGCTGCGATTCGAGCGACTCGATTTCTTCGCAGAGCACGTCAAGTTCGCTCTTGATGCCGTGCTCCTCGCCGATGAGCGTCTCGAGCGCCGCATCCCTCGCCGTCTTCACGCGCCCGCCTCTTCGGCGGCGGCCGCCTCCACGAGCGTGCGGAACGCCTCGGCCGTGGGCGGGAGCGCTTCGCCGAGCTCGCGGGCGGCCGCTTCGACCTTGCCGCGTTCGCGCATCGCGCGGTCGCGGTCCTGTTCGCGGCGGGCCTTTTCGGCCTCCCAGCCCGCGATCTGATCGCCGCCGCTCTGGCGTTCCCTCAGCTCAAGGTCTGCGAGCGTGCTCTTCTTGTTGACGAGTTCGCCCTGGATCGTGCGCACGGCCTCCTCATGCCTGCGGCGCTCGCTTTCGAGCTTGGCGGCCTGAGCCGTGAGCAGATTTTCGCGCCACGACTCGCGATAGGCGGGAAGCACTTCGGAGAGATGGTTCGCGCGGCTGCGGTCGGCCTCTGCCTGCTGCATTTCGCCAAAGGCGGTCTGAGCGGGCGAGAGCACGCGGATCTGCGCATTGGCGGCCACGACGGCGCGGTGCGACGCCTCAAGCTCGACGAATTCGTCGACCAGACGCCCCGTGATCGCGTAGGTGCGCGGCTCGTCGAGCATGAAGTTTCTCAGAAACTCGTTGAGGTCTCCGAGGTTCTTGGCCGACTGCGTCTTGTGCAGAAGCTTGAGCGCAAGATTGCTCTTGATGCCGAGGAGCGCCGTGAAGGCGGTCTCATAGGGCGGGAAGAGGTCCGAGCACTTCGCGTCGCTCAGGTCCTGCTTGAGGCGCTTGAGGTCGTAGTTGGCCGTCGAGAAGTCGGAAATGAGCTGCTTGAGATCGACGTCGCGCTCGAGCACGGCGTAGAGGCGCTTGACGTCGCCGATGCCGTTCGCCTTCCCGCGGATCCAGAAGACCTGCAGGAGCGTGACGGTGCGGCGGGCGTTGCGAAACGTGAGGGCGAGCCCCGTGGCGGTCGTCTCCTCGCGCAGGTACTGCGTCGTGACGCCCGCGTCCGTCTGAAGCTCGGACCAGGCGCCGCGCACGTAGGAAACGATCGAACGGTCGCCCTTCACCTTGCCGCCCGTCTCATGCGCGGCGGCGTTGAAGTCCACCCACCGGGGCGGAATCAGAAGCTGCGAGAAGGCGTCAAGAAGGGTCGACTTGCCGGAGCCCGAGGCGCCCACGAAGAGAAAGCCTTCCTCGGCGATCGGAATGTCGTTGCAGCCCGAGAAAGTGCCCCAGTTGTGCACCTGCAGGCGCACGGCGCGGAACTGGTCTTCGGGCATGAGCTCAGGAAAGAGTGCTAGGTCGTTCATTCGGCGCACTCCTCATCATCGTCGTCATCTTCATCCTCAAGATCGGCACCAGCCTCGGCATCAGCCTCGGCATTGTCCAGGCCCTCGGGCAGCGGCGACTCGAGCGGCTTGAGGCCCG
>CABUOH010000166.1 GCA_902493085.1 uncultured Sutterella sp.
ACGATAAGTATGATGCTTATTAACGTTCAGAAGTGTTCAGAATAGGCTTTGGTCCTTCCATGAACTTGTTCTATTTTCTGAGAACAATCATGTTTAAAGGACTGTTGCGTATGAACTACCCCCGTGTACGCCCACCTGTCACAGGAGTGTTTCGCGTTTTGATGCTATCGATGTTGTGAACGTGGTGCCGGCGCGGCCTGCATGACAGCCACGGTGGCCGCGCTCATCGGGGCTTCAAGGCGGCCGTTCTTGAGAAGAACGCCGAGCAGAAAGCCGGCACAGAGGGAAACCTTGTCGAAGATCCTGTCATGCATGGCGTTGGTGGCGCGAAGGGAAGCAGCACCAAAAGTTGGAGCCTAGAAGAATGGCTTTACTGTTCTTTCCCTGCAGCGTCGGCAGGAAATTCAGGGACTTCAACCTTTATCCATGTCGCTTCATACTCGGGCGCGGGATAGGGTCCTCTTCGGTTATCTAATTCGCATCGCCGTTGTTTACATGGGTTTCGGTCGTTCAGAGGCTTGACTGCTTACGATGGGTTGTCCGATCTCTAAAGGTGAGGTTATGTTCGATTTGAAAAAAGCAACGCATGCCGCGGCCTACCTTCTCAGGAAGCGAGGCGGTGAAATGTCATCCCGCAAGCTCATGAATCTCATGTATCTGGCGGAAAAAGGGTTTCTGTTGGAGCACGGTGAGCGGCTGACTGGCGACACTATGGTGTCCATGCCGATGGGGCCCGTTCTGTCGGTCGTCTGCGACTGTTTCATGGGCGGGCATGAATACTGGTGTTCGTGGGTAATAAATCCCGGGAACTACAATCTGGCGCTTGACGACACGATCAAGGTCAACAGAGAAGACCCGTTGGATACGTTCGACGAGCTCTCTCTGGCAGACCAAAAGACCCTTGATGCGGTTTGCACCGAATTCGGCAGCATGAATCGTTGGCAGCTGGGCAGGCTTTTGCGCGATCCGGGCTTTTGTCCAGAATGGGAAGACCCGCAGGGATCGTCTTCGGCGATCCCGCCGGCATCGATGCTGATGAAGAATGGGAAGACGAAGGCGGAAGTCGAAGCCATTTTGTTGAAATTGGCAGAGGAAGACGAGTTGTTGGCCGTGATCCGGGATGCGGAACGCCAAGCCCTTCGTCCATGACGCTACAATTTCGGCAGACTTCACCCCGAGGGCGCGGCCAACCCTTGAACGAACGGCGACAAGTTCATGGCGCAAGAGGACCACAGGCACGCGCCTACCATTGTCAAAAGAGCAGGACGATTGCCCGTCGGCGCTTCTTCATTCGAAGCACTCAGAGCCGCCAACAAGATCTATGTCGACAAGACGGAGTTGGTTTATCGGTTGACCAGAGGCCGCGGGAAGGTGATTTTCGCGAGACCCTCCGGCTTTGGCAAGACGCTTTTGCTTTCGACTTTTGCTTCTCTTTTTGAGCACGGCCTGCGGGACTTCAAGGGCCTTGCCATCGAAAAGCTCTGGACCGACGAACCCGAACGGTATCGAATTATCCATCTCGACTTGTCGGCTTTCGCGGACGCGAAGTCGGACTCGGAGTTTCGCCAGCGTTTTTACCGCGCGCTGCGCGACCAATGCGGCCTTCAGGGCTACGAGAAGGAGATCGACAACGACACCTTCCTCATTTACCTCGCCGACTGGCTCGACGAACAGCCCGGAAGCTCGCTGGTCATTCTCATCGACGACTACGACTTCTCCACTTCTGTCCTGAAGTCGAACGCGAAGGAATATGAGAGCGCCAGATCGGCGATTCTGCAGTTCTACCTGATCCTGAAGTCGACCGAAGGCAGCTTCAGATTCCAAATGCTCGCGGGGGAGAAGAGCTATTACCGGTCCGGGTACATGGAGATGTTCGGCGACTTCAACAACATGAATGACATTTCCGTCGATGACGACTATGCGGCGTTGGGCGGGTTTACCGAAGAGGAAATCCGACAATACTTCAAACCCGACTTGCAGGCGGCGGCGAACAGGCTGCGCATTTCAGATGACGAGCTCATGGCGTTGCTACGGGAGCGCTTCGGAGGGTATTCCTTTGAGGAACCCGATTTCTTCACGAGTTTTGATAAGCCGAAGTCAGAGCTCTTTTGTCCCGCCGCAGTCGTTAATTTCCTGGCCGGACAAGTCAAGGGATGAAGTGTCCGGGCGAGATGCGTTGCTCCAAAAGGCTTCCTCTTCCGCCAATAGCTGCTTCTCAAGTTTGACGTCTTCGGCTGTTTTCCCTTGAGATAAATGGGTCCAAAGTTCCTCAAGGGTATCTGAATTAACCATGACCGTTCTTTCGGCCGATATGGGCTCCGGGACAGAAAATGCATTAGGCGACATCTTGACAACAATCCCTTCGGGGTATAGCATTTTTTCGTGGACGCGCTTCGGCTCTTCTATTATTGAATTGACCGAAGTGCTCCGGTTCCGAGCCCTGGATCGTATGTGTCCAGGGTTTCGTGTTTTTGGAGGAGGGCTTGATACGCAACATACGTTTTCCACAAGACCGTCGATTTTGAGTTTAGGGGTTCACTGAGAACGCTGTAATGACAAACGCCGCGCATCACCACGGCTATCTGCGGTAGGTCCATGGTTGCTACGGCGTCCAACTCAAAGCCCTTGGCTATCTCGCTAGTTTCACAGCTTCCCCAAGCACCGCTGCTAAGAGTTGTTTGTCATCTAGCCAGTCTAGGCACTTTTTCGTTTGGATACAAGGGAGGCAAAAGGGCGCGATCAGGAGCATCTCTTCGAGGTCGTTGCGTGACGGAGATAAACGAACGTACATACTTCCGACAATGCTGCGGCCTGCCCGAGCCTTCGCAAAATGCATCCGACCGCCCACAAACGCCTTCATGTTTGCGATAATCACGCCAACATTTGCAAACGACCCCATTGAGGCGAAACTCACGACGCCTTCCGTTTGCATCCCAGACCTTCAACTTCATCAAAAGAGCACATCAAAATGGGCGGCTTTTTCGGCGCTGTATCCAAGCGCGACATCGTTCTCGACACCTTCTTCGGCGTCGACTACCACTCCCACCTCGGCACCAAGTTCGGCGGCATGACGATCTACCACCCTGAAAAGGGCTTCCAGCGTCAGATTCACAACATTATGAACACGCCGTTTCGCACTCGGTTTGAACCCGATATCGCAGAGATGGAGGGCAACTGCGGCATCGGCTGCATTGCGGACGACGATCCACAGCCGCTGCTGTTGAGGTCGCACCTCGGCCTCTTTGCGGTCACGACGGTCGGCATCATCAACAATGCGGACGAACTGATCGAGCGCTACTTCAGCAACAACAACTCGCAGTTCCTCGCCATGGGTTCGGGCAAGGTGAATTCGACCGAACTCGTCGGCGCGCTCATCAACCGCAAGCAGTCGATCGTCGAGGGCATCCGCTACGCTCAGGACGTGATCGAAGGGTCCGAGACGATCATGATCCTTCAGAAGGACGCGATCATCGTCGCGCGCGACAAGCTTGGCCGCCTGCCGGTCCTCATCGGCAAGGACGAAAACGGCTACTGCGTGTCGTTCGAGAGCTTCGTCTATCACAAGCTCGGCTACGAAGACCACTATGAGCTCGGGCCCCAGGAAATCGTCAGGATCACCCCCGAAGGGATCGAGGTGCTCTCGCCCGCAGCTGAGAAAATGCGTCTCTGCGCCTTCCTCTGGACCTACTACGGCTACCCCAACTCCAACTATGAAGGCAAGAACGTCGAGGTGATGCGCTACCGCAACGGCGAAATCATGGCCCGCAACGCCATGGCCGACGGCACCGCGCCGGACGTCGACTATGTGGCGGGCGTGCCCGACTCCGGCCTTCCGCACGGGATCGGCTATGCCAATGAAAGCGGCAAGAAGTTTGCGCGCCCCTTCATCAAGTACACGCCGACCTGGTCGCGATCCTTCATGCCGGCCAACCAGAAGATCCGCAATCAGGTCGCCAAGATGAAGCAGATTCCGGTCCCCGAGCTCATCA
>CABUOH010000167.1 GCA_902493085.1 uncultured Sutterella sp.
TCGCGGAGCTATTCCGGACGGGGCCTTCCCGGCCTGTGTTCGACGCACGGTTCCGCATTGGTTTCTCTAGCAAAGGATTACCCCGATGAATAAGCGTACGCTGCGTGCCGCCGCCCTCTGCCCGGCTCTGCTGGTCCTTGGCGGTTGCTCGGCTCTCGGCATCAACTTTACGGACGACAAGGTTCAGTACGAAGCCTCCAACACGCGTGCCAATCTCGAAGTGCCGCCCGACCTTGCGCCGGTCGCCAATGAAAACCGCTTCGAAGTGCCGTCCCGTCCGGGCGTCGTGAGCGCCAACAACGAGTTGGCCCGTGCGCAGCTCGCCGGCGAAACGGCCCAGGAACACGGCTCCATCGTGCAACGCACGGTCGTCGCCAAGGTCATGCGCGACGGCAATGAGCGCTGGCTGCGCGTCAACGCCGACGCCGAGCCGCTTTGGACGGTCGTCACCGACTTCTGGCCGAGCGTGGGCCTCACGATCCGCCGTCAGGATGCCAAGACGGGCTACCTGGAAACCGAATGGGCGGAGAACAAGGCCAAGCTTCCGCAGGACATCATCCGCGGCACGATCGGCAAGGTGCTCGACTTCGCCTATTCCACGGGTGAGCGCGACCAGTACCGTTGCCGCATCGAGCGCAACGACGACGGCACGAGCGACATCTTCCTGACGCATCGCTCGATGGTCGAGGTCGTCACGGGTTCGCAGAACGACTCCACGGTCTGGCAGCCCGGTCCTTCCGACCCGACGATGGAAGCTGAAATGCTTCAGCGTCTCGCCATTCGCATTGACGAAGAGTTCAACCCCGACGCTGAACCCATCAAGAAGGCCGAAGCCGCGGTTGTCGAGGATCTCACCAAGCGTGAAGCCCGCAGCGACGTCGTGAAGACCGTCGACGGCACGATTCAGGCGGTTGTTCTCAAGGAGCCGTTTGACCGCGCCTGGCGCACGACGGGCCTTCTCATCGACCGCATGGGCTTTGAGCTTGTCGACCGCGACCGCGCCGCGGGCAACTTCATCGTCCGCTACCTTGATCCGGCTTACGAGGCCAAGGTCAAGTCCGAGCGCGGGTTCTTCAAGCGCGTCTTCGGTTCCGACGAGGCCGTCGAGGCGCCCGAATATCGCATCCATCTTGGCGACGAAGGCGCCGTGACCCGCATTCAGGTGCTCGGTGCCGACGGCGGCGAGGATGCGACGGGATCGGCCGTGAACATCCTGACGCTGCTCGCCGAACAGCTTCGCTGACCGTAGAAAAGGCGGTCCCGGCCTGCGGCTTGCTGCAAGCCTTTGCCCAAAGCCTCGGATCAGGACTCTTCGATAGAGGCCGGCCGGGGCTTTTCGGATTGAGGACCGCCAACAGGGAACGATGAAGACATGACCGTGGCCGTCAATGAGATTTTTTCGCTCTCCTTCAAGGGACGCGCAAGCCGCAGCGCCTATTGGCGCACGCTTGCGGCGCTGGGCGTGCTTGCCGCCGCAGGGCTGATGGTCCGATCGGCGCTTTCGGACTTTGCCGTCGGCAACGCCGCACAAAAGGGGCTCGACCTCTTCATGTGGGGGTGGCTGCTCTTTTTGGCCGCCTTTCTCGTGTCCGCCGTTGTCAGGCGTCTGCATGACATCAGCTACGGAGCCGTTGCGGCGATCTTTCTGATCGTGCCCGGCCTTCAGATCATCGTGCTCGTCATTCTCGGACTGATGCCCGGCAAGAAGGGGCTCAACCGCTTCGGGCCCGATCCGCTTGCCGTGATGACGGTGCACGACGCTGTGCCCGTTTGCCGCGCCCCGCGCGCCGCTCCTTCGGAATCCGTGCCCGAGGTGCGAGAAACGCTCGAAGGCGAGGTCGTAGAGCCGGGACCTGATTCGAAGGGCACCGTCATCGGCGAGCGCGTGAGTGCTCAAGCCGAAGACTGGGCCGCCTCGCTCATGGCCGAGGCTCGCGTGCGTATCAAGGCCGCGCCCGAGACGCGTGAGGACGAGATCGCCGCGCTTCGCGCAAAGCTTGTCGCTGCCCGCAGCGAGGGGCGCCTTACGCAGGCCGCATTCGTGCGCTGGGTGCAGATCATGGAAGGCCTTTGAGGCGGGACGGCATGCATTGGAGCAGATTGGCCATCGGGTTCTGTCCCCAGTTTCGCACCGGGAGGAGGCTCTATGCGTATGAAACCGCAGGAGCGCTTTTGGCGGGACTCATCCTCTGGCTGATGATCAATCCGATTGCGGACGCCGAATTCATCAGCGACGAGATGCTGATGTGGATCGGCCGCGTCGTTTATCCGCTCTTCATCAACCTCATTTTGATCTTCATGACCGTGTCGGCTGTGCGCAGGCTGCACGATGCCGGCCATTCGGGTGCCTGGGCGCTCTTTGTGATCTGTCCTGGCGCAAATCTTTTTCTGATGCTGTACCTCTTGCTGCGTCCGGGCGTCGAGCGGCCCACGGGCTGGAGACGTCTTGAGGATGCGGTCAGCTGAGTGCGGCTGGGAGTGTAAACATGGCGCTTGCCGTCAAGAAAGACATGCTCGTAACTCTGTCCGTTCGCATGGCGGACATGTCCGGAAAGATTCTTGAGGAATCGGGCCCCGAAGGCCTCACCTACCTGCACGGCCATGGGGACATCTTCCCGAAGCTCGAGGCTGCGCTTGAAGGACGGTTTGCAGGGGAGGGCTTTTTCATCAAGCTTGAGCCGGAAGATGCCTTCGGCGAATATGATCCCGATTCGATCGTCATGGTCCCCGTGGAGCGTTTGGGCAATCCCGAGACGGTGGTGAGGGGGCTTGTCTTCGAAGGCGTGCCCGGCGAGGCCAACGACGGCCGCCGTTGGCACGTGACCGACGTTGCCGACGGCATGGCGGTGCTTGAAACCAATCATCCGCTCGCGGGCATGGCGCTGCAGTTCGAGGTGAAGGTGACGGACGTCGCCGAACCTTCAGGCGAAGATGCCGTGGGCGACGACGACGTCGTCGTTCCGGGGTTCCTCTCGATCGCGGACCGCATCGTGAACGAAGACGATGAGGATGAAGACGAGGAGGCGCTCGACCGCATGCTCGATGCGCATGCGCATCACGACGACTCTCCCATGGCCCGGATGGCTTCGCCCGCACCTCGCATCATCCGATGAGCGCGTCCGAACGAACATGATGCATCAAAGGCGGCTTTTCCTTTTGGAAATGCCGCCTTTTGTCCATCCGGATCGGCCGAACGGGCGCTCAGGATTGTCCGTGGCGGGCTTTCCATAACGGAAGCGCCGCCCGCCAGAAGGCGTCGACCGTGTCGGCGCCGAGCCGCGCAAATCCCAGATGCGTCCAGGCGCGCTCAAGTTCGCCGAGCGGATCGGCGTCGTCAAGCGGCGTCGCTCCCTGCTGCTTCGAGAGCTTCTGCCCCTCGGGATTGAGTACGAGAGGGAGGTGCATGTATCGGGGCACGGGCGCGCCGAGCGCATGGATGAGCTGGATTTGACGCGGCGTATTGTCAAGCAGGTCGGCGCCGCGCACGACGTCGGTGACGCGCTGATGGATGTCGTCGACGATGGCGGCGAGCTGATAGGCCCAGAGGCCGTCCGCCCGCTTGAGCACGAAGTCGCCGACCTCATGCTCGACATCCTGCGTGAAGGTCCCGCAGAGACGATCGGTGAAGGCTGTCTCGCCCGAGGTCGTGAGAAAGCGAAGGGCTCGGGCGGGCCGTCCGTTCGTGCCGAAGCGGCAGGTGCCCGGATAGACGCCGGCGGGCAATCCGAGTTTGGCTGCCTTGAGGGCGGCCTCCTTTCGCGAACACGCGCAGCCGTAGACGCGTCCCAGCCGGGTCAGCCCGTCGAGCGCCGTCTGATAGGCCTCGTATCGGTCATGCTGCCAGAGGACGGGTTCGTCGGAGACGAGTCCGAGCTTTGCGAGCGTGCGGATGATGTGCTCGCCCGCGCCCGGAATGTCGCGGGGCGGGTCGATGTCCTCGATGCGAACGAGCCAGACGCCCTCGTGGGCGCGTGCGTCGAGATAACTG
>CABUOH010000168.1 GCA_902493085.1 uncultured Sutterella sp.
TGAATCCGGCGACCGTTTCTCTACGGGGCAGCGCCCGTGGAAAATTTGAACTTTTCCCGTTGCGCCAGCCGATCAACGGCGCATCACGCGCTCGGACGGCGTCATCGAATCGATGAAGGCGGGACGCGAGAAAAGACGTTCGCCGTAAGTCATAAGCGGCGCAGCGCTTCGCGGCAATTCGATGCCGTAGTGAGACAGACGCCAGAGCACTGGTGCAAGCATGACATCAAGAAGAGAGAATTCCTCGCCAAGCAGGTACATGCCGTTCGTCAAGCGACTGCCGATGACTGAGAGCTGATCGCGCAGCTTACCGCGAGCGTTTTCGTGCATCTCATCACTCAGGTTGCGATTTTCCAGAATGCGGACCTGAGAGAAGATTTCTCGATTGAGAATGTAGAGGAACAGGCGGGCGCGGGCGCGATGCATCGGATCAGGCGGCATCAACTGCGGATGCGGAAAGCGGTCGTCAATATACATGTTGATCACTTCCGCCTGGTAAAGCGTGAGCTCACGTTCGCGCAGGATCGGCACTTCACCGTAAGGATTGAGGGAACTGACATCGATCGGCTGAAACATGTCAATATCCTGAATCTCAAACTCGCAGCCCTTTTCGAAAAGTACGAAGCGGCAACTGTGAGAAAACGGGCAGGTCATGCCCGAGTAAAGCACCATCATAAGTTTTTATCCTTTGAACACACTGTCGATGCGCTCGTCAATAATCGAAGAGCACTGAGATTTACATTTTAGCGGAATTGTCTTTTATTTTCTATTTGCATTTACTTTATATCTTTGCATTCAACTATGGCTCTAGTCGATTACGAAAATGTAACAAGTTTCCGCCTCAAATCTCAAACAGGATTTTCATCATCAAACCAAGAGATTTCAAGCTCCGGCCACTGACTCTTGAGATGACGTCCGAGCGCCCTGATGCCCAGCGTCTCAGTCGCATGATGCCCGCAAGCAAGATAAAGAATGCCGTTTTCACGAGCTTCGTAGGTTGTCCGTTCGGAAATCTCCCCTGAGATGTAGACATTGCAACCGCGCGAGGCCGCCTCGATGAGTTCGTCCTGAGCGGCGCCGGAACACCATCCCACCCGACGAATCTCCCCGTCCGTTTCGCCCACCCGGACGCGAATGCCGCCGAAGGCTTCAGACACACGAGCCACAAAAGCCTCGGTCTTTACCGCCCCCTCTTTTGGTCGGCCGATGAAAAGAAGTTCATGATCTCCGCCCCGTTCCTCGATCTCAAGACCGAGCACTCGGGCAATCTCCGCATTGTTGCCGACCTCCCCGTGCGCATCCAGAGGCAGGTGATAGGCAATCAGGTTGATGTCATGTGCGAGGAGCGCCTTGAGACGGCGCTGCTTCATGCCGACCACTTCAGGGCGCTCTCCCCTCCAAAACCAGCCATGGTGCACAAGAATGCAGTCGGCCTCAATGCTGCAGGCATGATCAACAAGAGCCTGACTAGCACTCACGCCGAGCACAATGCGGCGAATTTCGGGCTTTCCCTCCACCTGAAGACCGTTCGGCGCGTAGTCTTTGAACGACGCCGCGTTAAGATAGACGTTCAGGTGTTCAATCAAGTCTTGAGTCTGCATAATGTCGCACTCCCTTTTTCTGTTCCCAATCGTTAGACCCGGAGGACTCCTCCAATGATCCGCAAGCTGTGGCTCATTTTTGCACAAGCCGTCACCGTAACGGCCGGCATTGCGCTCGGCCTGAGCGTCGTCACCGACTGGCGTCCGTCCTCCCCTGTTCAGGAAGCGATGCATATCCCAGACTTCAGCAACGCCGTCGAACGTGCAGCTCCTGCCGTTGTCACCATTTTTGCACGGCATGCCACCCCGGGTACGCGTGCCGAGCAGATCGGAACCAACTGGAACAGTCTGCCCGAAGAGGACTTCAATACACTCGGCAGCGGCGTTCTCGTCTCGGCCGATGGCTTTGTGCTCACCAACTACCACGTCGTCGCCTCCATTCCGGAGCTATACGTCGGTCTGCCAGACGGAGGCCAGAGCGAGGCTGTCATGATAGGCAGCGATCCAGAAACAGACCTTGCTCTCATTAAGATATCCGGCGAGACAGATCTTCCATTCGTCTCCCTCGGCGACGCCTCCAAACTTAAGGTCGGACAATCCGTACTGGCCATCGGCAATCCCTTTGATGTCGGACAAACGGTTACCTCGGGAATCATCTCGGCTCTTGGACGACATGGGCTCGGGCTAAACAGCTATGAGGACTTTATCCAAACGGATGCAGCCATCAATCAAGGGAACTCGGGCGGAGCGCTCCTTAACACGGAAGGCGAACTCATCGGCATCAACACAGCCATTTTCTCACCCGAGCAATCGGACGGCTTTATCGGCATCGGTTTTGCGATTCCAAGCTCGATCATCAGCCGTGTACTCCCGAGTCTCATGGCTGGTAAGACCGTTGAACGCGGATACCTGGGCTTCGTTCCACGACAACTCTCGCGCGAATTTGCACAAGACCTCGGCCTCGCCGTCGCGAAGGGCGTGATGGTAAGCCATGTTCTCGTCAAAAGCCCCGCCGGCAAAGCCGGTCTGCACGCATTCGACATTGTCAAGAGCCTCAACGGTGAAGATATTCTCAACGTTAACCGTCTGCAGCAACTCATCGCACGCCTCAAGCCAGGCGAACCCGTCGAAATGACAATACTGCGCGGTGCCCAAACGATCAAGCTTGTTGTAACCCCGGCCGCGCGCCCGAAGAATGCGCATGAGCGCGAGAAGGCGGGCCCGGCCGCCATCAACACGATCTAACGAGAACGTCATAAAAAAAGCGCATCCCGCTTGGAATGCGCTTTTTTCATAGTTGACGAACCTTACTCTTCGTCCTCATCATCCTTGGGCATGCCGTCGATGTCGGCCTGCGTCTTCCCGAAGAACTTTACCAGCCAGATACCGGCCTGGAAGAGGATCACCAGCGGAAGCGCCAACAACAGCTGCGAAAGCACGTCGGGCGGCGTAAAGATGGCAGCGATCACAAAGGCGCCTACAATCACGAAAGGGCGGGCCTTCACGAGCTTTTCGTAAGAGGCCAGGCCAACGTGGTTGAGCACCATCACAACGATCGGCACCTCAAAAGTCAACCCGAAAGCGACGAACATCGTCAGCACAAAGCTGAAGTAGGAATCAATGTCGGGAGCGAAGTTGACGCTGTCCGGAGAAAAGCCAGCAATGAACTGGAACACCATGCGGAACACGATGAAGTAGCAGTAGGCCATCCCTACGGCAAACATCACGATCGAGGAAACCAGAATCGGAAGCGCAAGACGCTTCTCACGTCTGTAGAGCGCCGGCGCCACATATGCCCACAGTTGATAGAGCACATATGGCAACGCAATTAGAAACGCCACGAAGAGCGTCACCTTGAGCGGCACCATGAACGGTGCCACCACGCCCGTCGCCAGAAGCTTCACGCCTTGAGGCAGCGCGACCATGAGAGGCTGGCTCAAAAAGTCGAAGATCTGCTTCATGAAAGGCGAAAGGCAGGCGAAGATAACCAGAACGGAAATCGACGCCTTGACCGTGCGGTTGCGCAATTCGATCAGGTGGCTGACGAGCGGCTGCTCGTTCGCGGGATCGTCCGGTGCCTCAAGAAGTTTGTTGTTTTCAGCCATGATTGTTCTTTATCGGTAGATGCGCGGACGATTAGTGCGCGCACGGGAAGCCAGACGACGGTTGCTGCCGCCCATCTGAGCCTCGCGAAGGCCGAGTTCGCGGCGAAGCTTGGCAATTTCCTGGGCAAGCTCGTCAACCGACGGTCCGGCATGATAGCGCTTCGTGAAGGTCTTGGGCTCCTCCCACTTGTACATGGGTTCGGCGGCCGGACCGCCCGAATTGTCGCCCCAGCCGTAGAAGTCCGAGATCTCGTCGTTGGACATCACGGTAGTCTGGCCGGACGCAGTCTCCTCAATTTCCTTGAGGTTGTCATGAGCTTTTTCTGCAACGGCCTGGGCTT
>CABUOH010000169.1 GCA_902493085.1 uncultured Sutterella sp.
AATTCTGCCACTCCATGGATCTCACCTACGCCGCCTACAAAAAGGGCCAGCACTACATGACCAGCTCCGGCGCCACCGCCGGCTGCTCCGACTGCCACCTTCTGAACCACTCCAACGAACACGTCGGCCCGCTCGACTACACGGCTCTTCTCTTCGACAAGGCCCGTGCCGGCTCCATCTCGCTTCTCGGCCAGATTCAGGGCTCTCTTAGCACGCATGAAAAGCAGCTCGAAAAGCGCAAGGAAATGGCTGAAGCCGTTCACAAGCAGATGATCGACCGCAACTTCTCCGCTTGCCGCGGTTGCCATGACCTTTCCCGCATGCACAATGCCAAGAAGCCGTTCATCGCCAAGATGCACCAGAATCTTGACAAGGATCCCAAGAAGCCTGCCGACTGTCTGGCCTGCCATCCGAAGGCTGGTCACGACTACGCCGCCGCTGACGCCGAAATGGCCAAGGCTCAGGAAACCGCTGCGAAGTAATGACTTGGAAAGTCTGACTTTCTGACAGCCAACAATTCCAAGACCCCGACGCCCGAAAGAGCGCCGGGGTCTTTTTTATTGGAACCACCTTGCCGATCCGCCCGCCGCAAACGCAGGTCACCGCCGATTTGTCTACAATCGCTAGAAACCCATTGCTTTGTCAACGTCGGACACACTCCGACGATTCCACATATTGCGAGCACAAATGGCAGAAACCACCTTTCGCTCCGACTACAGTGCCCCGTCCCATCTGATCGACACGGTGCATCTGGAGTTTGATCTTGACGCAGACAGCACGAGCGTCATCAACACCATGCACGTGCGCCCGAACCCGGATTCGCACCCTTCGTCCGACCTCGTTCTAAACGGCGAAGCCTTGACACTCGTAAGCGTCGCCGTCGACGGCCTCACGCTCGACGAGTCACGCTACACGCTCGGCGACGACATGCTGACCATCCGCGGCATCGACCACGCCTGCGACGTCATCGTAGTCAACCGCTTCAGCCCTTCGGCCAACAAGGCGCTCTCGGGCATCTACGCTTCCGGTCAGAATCTGATGAGCCAGTGCGAAGCCCAAGGCTTCCGCCGCATCACGTACTTTCTTGACCGTCCCGACGTGCTCTCCCGCTACAGCGTCGTCATCCGCGCCTCCAAGGAGCAATATCCGGTTCTGCTCTCCAACGGCAACCGCATTGAGGAAAAGAATCTGGAGGACGGCCGCCATGAAGCCCGTTGGGAAGACCCCTTCCCGAAGCCCTGCTATCTCTTCGCGCTCGTTGCCGGCAGACTCGAGGCTCTACGCGACTCGATCGTCCTCAAGGACGGGCGCATTGCGAGCCTTGAAGTTTGGGTTGAGCCGCAGGACATAGACAAGACCCAACACACAATGGACAGCCTCAAGAAATCCATCCGCTGGGACGAGGAGCGTTGGGGACTGGAACTTGACCTTGACGGCTTCCGCATCGTCGCCACGAACGACTTCAACTTCGGCGCCATGGAAAACAAGGGGCTCAACATCTTCAACGCCCGCTACGCACTGGCGAATCCAAAGGTTGCGACCGACCAAGACTATGCCAACATCGAATCCGTCGTCGGTCACGAATATTTCCATAACTGGACGGGCGACCGCGTGACGCTTCGCGACTGGTTCCAACTCACACTCAAGGAAGGTCTGACGGTCTTTCGCGATCAGGAGTTCTCCGCCGACATGCTCGGCGACGCTTCAGCCCGCTCGGTCGAGAGGATCCGCAACGTAAAGGCGCTTCGCTTGGCTCAGTTCGCCGAAGACGCCGGCCCCATGGCTCATCCTATCCGTCCCGACAGCTATCAGGAGATCGACAACTTCTACACGAGCACCGTGTATGAGAAGGGAGCCGAGGTCATCCGAATGCTTCAGACGCTTCTGGGCCGTGAGACCTTCCGCAAAGGTTTTGACCTGTACATCGCACGCAACGACGGTCATGCCGTTACATGCGAGGCTTTCCTTGAAGCCATGGAGGAAGCCTCCGGCCGGGATCTCCAGCAGTTCCGCCGTTGGTATTCGCAGGCAGGAACCCCGCGCGTGACCGTCTCCACTCAGTGGAATGCGGAGGCAGGCCAGTTCATGATGTCAGTCGAGCAGACCACGCCGCCCACGCCCGGGCAGTCCGTCAAGGAACCGCTTCTCATGCCCTTCCCCGTCGCCCTGCTGGACGCAGAGGGTCGCGAAATGCCCGTTCTTCTGGAGGGCGAAGCCGAAAGCGCAGCGCAACTCACCCGCATGTTCGAGCTCAAGGACGCCCGGCAAACCTGGACCTTTACGGGGCTTCGCGAAAAGCCGGTTCCCAGCCTCAACCGCGGATTTGCAGCGCCGATCATTCTTGACGCCGTACTCAACGACGAAGAGCTTGCACTTCTCGCCCGGACCGACAGCGATCCCTTCAACAGGTGGGAAGCGATGAATCGCCTGATGATGAAGGCGATTCTTGAACAGGTCCGTGCCGTTCTTGCCAACGAGCAAATTCCCGTCAACTCGACGTTGATGGATGCCTTCGGCGCCCTCATCGACGATGAGGCCCTTTCGCCCGCTTTCCGCGCGATCGCAATGGAGCTTCCCAGCGAGCGAGTCATCGCCGACGCTCTGCCGATCATCGATCCGGCAGCCGTGCACCGTGCGCGCGAAACGGTTCGAGAGGGACTCGGCATCCGCTGGCACAGCAAGCTCGTGAACATCATCGACGCCTGCAAGCTCGATGGCGATTACTCCCCCGACTCTACCAGTGCCGGAATCCGTGCCCTCAAAAATACGTGCTACTACTACGGCGTCTCCACCGGCAACAAGACGATGGTGCTGCGCGTGCGCGACCAGTTCAATACGGCCAACAACCTGACGGATCGTCTTGCCTCGCTCTCCTTGATCGCCTCTTCGAGCACGCCGACCAAGAACGACACCGTCGTTTCTGCTCTCAAGGAATGGTACGGCGAACCGCTTCTCGTCAACAAGTGGCTGACGATTCAGGCAACCGCACCATGCTTTGCAGGCGAATCCCCCGTTGTCTCGCGCGTGGCCGAGCTTTCCAGAAGTCCCTTCTTCTCCATGGCGAATCCGAACAACGTCTATGCGCTGCTTCTGGCGTTCTTCATGAACAACCCGGCTGAATTCCACCGGCCGGACGGTGAAGGTTACAAGTTCTGGATTGAGTGCGTACTCAAACTCGACGCCCTCAATCCGCAGGTTGCCGCCCGCGTTGCCCGCAGTCTCGAAAATTGGCGGCGCTACACGCCCCAGCTCTCCAACCTCATGTTCCAAGCTCTCAAGCATCTGGAACGTCAGGAGAAGCTCTCCGTCAGCGTACGCGAAATCGTTGAAAAAGCTTTGAACAATCCCGCATAAGAGGAAATTGCATCGTGTCCACCCTTTCTCTCAGCCAGTACCTCTGCCGTGAACAGCAGCTTCACGACCTCGATCCCGTTCTCTCCCGCCTGATCGTCAGCGTTTCCGAAGCCTGCAAGACGATCAGCTTCAAGGTGCGCAACGGCGCCCTTGCAGGCGTGCTCGGCATGGCCGGCACCGAAAACGTCCAGGGCGAAGACCAGAAGAAGCTCGACATCATCAGCAACGACATTTTCGTTGAAGCCGTCGCACTCTCCGGTTCCGTCTGCGGCATGGTAAGCGAGGAGATTCCTGAAGTCATCGCTGTTCCGGACCATCTCCCCATCGGCCCCTACCTGATCTGCTTCGACCCGCTTGACGGCTCCTCCAACATCGACATCAACGTCTCCATCGGCTCAATCTTTTCGGTTCTTCCGGCCGTACGCCCCAAGCGGGAACCCGTTGCCAACGACTTTCTGATGCCCGGCACCCAACAGGTTGCCGCCGGCTACTGCATGTATGGTCCTCAGACGCAGCTCGTCCTCACGTTCGGACGCGGCGTCGTGATGTTTACGCTGGATCCGACGACCGGCACCTTCATGCTCACGGCCGAAGACGTACGCGTGGACCGCGCCGCCAAGGA